>NZ_LZLU01000008.1:0-42351 GCF_001673415.1 Mycobacterium sp. 1165196.3
GCTGATCAATCCCGGTCCCCATGTCGACGGTGTCGACACCATGCGGGCGGCCGCGGCGGAGTGGCCGCCGGAGCGGGTCAGTGCCGTCACGGGCATCGGTGAGGACCGCATCCGCCGGCTGGCCCGCGAGCTCGCGGGTACGGAGAGATCGGTGGTCTACGGCCGAATCGGCCTGTGCAACCAGGAGTTCGGCAGCCTCGCCAGCTGGCTGGTCGACGTCATCAACATCCTCACCGGCCATTTCGACACCCCGGGCGGGGCGATGTTCCCCGCTCCGGCGGCCTGGTCCATCACCACCGCGCCGCTGCCCGGATTGGAAGACGGCGCACCGGAATTCGGTCGCTGGCACACCCGGGTGCGCGGCGCCAAGGAGGTGCTCGGTCAGGCACCGGTGTCGTGCATGGCCGAGGAGATCGCCACACCGGGCGATGGGCAACTCAAGGCGCTGATCACGGTGGCGGGCAATCCGGTGTTGTCCACCCCCGCCGGCGACAAGTTCGACGAAGTGCTGCCGATGCTGGAAGCGATGATCTCCGTTGATCTTTGGCTGAACGAGACGACGCGGCACGCCGACGTGCTCCTGCCCGGGCTGTCCCCGCTCCAGCAGCCGCACCACGACGATCTGATCCTGCTCTTCGCCATCCACAGCATCGCGAATTATTCGGCCCCGGTGTTCGATCCGGGCGATCGCCCGCACGAGTGGGAGATTTTGATCCGGCTGACCGGCCTGTGCACCGGCACCCCGGCCGAGGACGTGGACGTCGCGGCGATCGACGACGGCTTCTTCGACTACCTGGCCTTCACCCGCGGGCTCGACGGGGCGCAGATCCGCAAGCTCTACGAGCACGGGGGACCCGAGCGAATGCTGGACCTCACCCTGCGAACGGGGCCGTTCGGCGACCAGTACGGCAAGAATCCGGGCGGACTCACGCTGGACATGCTCAAGGCCAACCCGAACGGAATCGACTTCGGACCCATGGTGCCGCAGCTGCCCGACCTGCTCGCCACCTCCGACAAGAAGATCCGTCTCGCCCCGCGATACCTGCTCGACGACCTGCCGCGGCTGGCGGCCCGCATGCAGCGGCCCGCCGAACCGCTCGTCCTGGTGAGTCGCCGCCACCTGCGATCGAACAACACCTGGCTACACAACGTGCCGGCGCTGATGAAGGGAAAAGACCGGTGCACGTTGCTGATCCATCCCGACGACGCGGCCCGGTGCGGCATCGCCGACAGCGACATCGTGACGGTGAAATCGGAGGCCGGTGAGATCACGGTGCCCGTCGAGGTCACGGACTCCATCAAGCCCGGTGTCGTCTCGATGCCGCATGGCTGGGGGCACGGCAAGCCGGGCACCCGGATGTCGGTGGCCAACAACTCACCTGGCGCGAACACCAATGTGCTCTCCCCGCCGACGTTCATCGACGAGCCCTCCGGCAACGGTGTGCTCAACGGCATCCCGGTCACGATCATCGACGGTCAAGCGCGATTCCGGCCCGCGCCAACCTGACCGTCTCCTGGTTAACGGGCGATGTCGCGCTGTGGTTCACCTCACCCCGGCACCGATCCGGTGAACCATATGCGGGGTGGGCGTCGTCCGCATAGGCATGACTACAACAACGTATTCCACTTCCGCGCATCGGGACGCGGGCCGAGGGTGCGGCGCTCCCCGGATCGCCGGTACCGCGGTGGCTTTCACGCCGCACCGCTACAACCAAGACGAGGTGGCGCGCGAACTCACCGAGTTCACCGATCCGGCATTCGTGCGCTTCGCCCAGACCGCCGGCGTCGACCAGCGCAGCCTCGCGCTGCCGCTGGCGCGGTATCCGCGCCTAAGCGGATTCACCGAGGCCAACAACGCCTACCTCGAAGTCGCCGTCAATCTCGGTGAGCGGGCGGTCAATTCGGCGCTCGAGGACGCCGGCGTGGCTGCTCACGAGGTCGACTGCATCGTGGTGGTCTCCAGCACCGGAATCGCCGTGCCCACCATCGACGCGCGACTGATGACGCGAATCGGGCTGCGGCCCGACGTCAAGCGCGTCCCGCTGTTCGGGCTCGGCTGCGTGGCCGGCGCCGCCGGCATGGCGCGTGTGCACGACTACTTGCACGGTTACCCCGGCCATGTGGCGGTGCTGCTGTCGGTCGAATTATGCTCGCTCACTTTGCAGCGCGACGACACCTCGATTCCCGCCCTCATCGGCGTCTCGCTGTTCGGCGACGGCGCCGCCGCTGTCGTCGTGGCTGGGGGAGACCGAATTCCGTTGGGGGACAGCGCTACCGGTCCGCACATTCTGGCGACCCGCAGCCGGGTCATCCCGGATTCCGTTGACGTGATGGGCTGGAACGTCGGTTCGAGCGGGTTTCAGCTGGTGATGTCGCGCGAGGTCCCGAAAATGGCCGACGACTACCTGCGCGACGAGGTCGACGCGTTCCTGGCCGGCCACGGGCTGACGGTCGCCGACATCTCGGCGTGGGTCTGTCATCCCGGGGGTCCAAAGGTCCTCGAATCGATCGAGAACGCGCTCGGCCTGCCGGCCGACGCGCTGGATCATAGCCGAAACTCCATGCGGGAGAACGGGAACGTATCGTCGGTCTCTGTGCTGGACGTGCTGCGCCGCACGGTCGCGCAGCCGCC
Organism: Mycobacterium sp. 1165196.3; assembly: GCF_001673415.1. Classification (NCBI taxonomy): domain Bacteria; kingdom Bacillati; phylum Actinomycetota; class Actinomycetes; order Mycobacteriales; family Mycobacteriaceae; genus Mycobacterium; species Mycobacterium sp. 1165196.3. Next base: position 2,633 of record NZ_LZLU01000008.1, read on the forward strand.
GCGCGACGGCGCCTTCGGCGTGATGCTGGCGATGGGCCCGGGCTTCTGCTTCGAGCTGCTGCTGCTGCAGTGGTGACGGGGGGCAACGCGATGTACTACTACCTTTTCATCCTCGCAATAGCCGCCGAACGTCTGGGGGAGCTGGCGGTCGCCCGGCGAAACGCCAGGTGGTCAATGTCGCACGGCGGCAAGGAGTTCGGGCGCGATCACTACCCGGCGATGGTCAGCATGCATGCCCTGCTGCTGATTTCGTGCGTCGTCGAAACCTGGAGCCTGAGCCGGCCGTTCATCTGGTGGCTGGGCTGGCCGATGCTGGCCGTCGTCGCGTTCAGCACGGCCGTCCGCTGGCGCTGCGTCAGCGTGCTCGGCAAGCGCTGGAATCCGAGGTTGATCGTCATCGGTGATGCGCCGTTGGTTACCGTCGGGCCGTACCGCTGGATGCGTCACCCCAACTACGCCGCGGTCGCCGCCGAGGTGGCCGCGCTGCCGCTGGTGCATTCGGCGTGGCTGACCGCGATCGTGTTCAGCGCGGCCAACGCCGCGGTGCTGCGCGTGCGCATCCGCGCGGAGAACGCCGCGCTGGGCTATGCCTGATCATGGTCCTGATCATGGTCCTGATCATGGTCCTGATCATGGTCCTGATCATGGCGCGATGGGCCGATTGGTCCACTGGCGGTCGGGGCGGCGCGCCGAGCGGAACCATCCGCCGGCCGCGCCGGTGCCGCCGTCGGTGGGGATGGTGTGGCCGGTGACGAACGCCGAGAGGTCCGAGGCCAGGAACAGGATCGCCCGGGCCTGATCCTCGGGCTGGCCCATCCGCCCGACCGGCACCCAGTGTGGCCACTGCGCCTGCTCCTCGGCCGTAAGCCATTGCGAATACGGCACTTGTAGGGACTCGGTGACGTCGGGGGCGATCGCGTTAACCCGCACCCCGTCGTTGCCGACCTGGACGGCCAGGCTGCGGGTGAATGCGATGACGGCGGCCTTGAAAGCGGCATAAACCGGATCCTCGGGATAGCCACGCAGCCCCTCGACCGACGAGACGTTCACGATCGCACCCGTGTGCCGCTCAACCATGGCCGGCAGGAACGCACGGCTGACCAGGAACACGTGGTGCAGGTTGATTCGGTAGAGGTCATCCCACAGCTGCGGGTCGGTGCCGGCGAAGCTGCCGGGGTGCCGCAGCCAGTGCCCCACGTTGTTGACCAGCACATCGACCCGGCCGAACCGATCGTGGACCGCCCGGGCCAAGCGAGTTACCTGATCGGGATCACGAACGTCGGTGCCGACCGCCAGGGCCGAGCCGCCGGATTCGCTGATCGAGGCGGCCGTCGCGCCGGCCAGGTCGGCGTCGATGTCGGCGATGATCACCTGCGCACCGTTTGCGGCGAACAGTCGCGAGGTCGCCGCGCCGATACCTCCCGCGCCGCCCGTAACGACCGCGACCCGGTCGGCCAGCAACGGCTCGGGGAGCTTCGCGTGTGTCATCGGTCATATCTTCGGCCATGCGATGGGCCGGGCAACAGCCGGTCCGGCCGGATCGAGCCCGCGCGAGAACCGCGCAAGAGTTAGCGCAGTGGTACCCATCTCCTGGCACAGCAAACGTGACGTACCCGACAATTGTCGTCTGTTCTTCTGCAATTAATCTGGCGCGGCGGCGGGTACCCGCCCTCCACTTAGGAGGTTGAAACCCAATGGTGAGTACAACCGAGCCGGCCCACATACTGCCGAGCGTGGCGATCACGCGGCGCGTGCATCACCGCCACAGCCCGCAGTCGGTCGCAGTAGGGCTCGCCAGCCGCCTGATCATCAAGAACACCGTTCGCGCGTGGGCCATGACGCCCAACCTGCGCTGGCCGTTCGAGTACGTCGACGGCGTCGCGGGGCTGGTCCCGCGCATCGGGTCCGGCGCAAAGATCGACTCGGTTCGGCTGGACAACTGCGCCGCCGAATGGGTTCGCGCGCCCGGCGTATCGGGGGAGCGGGCGATCCTGTATTTGCACGGGGGCGCCTTCCTCACCTGCGGCCTCAACACGCATCGCTCGATGGTGGCCCGCCTGTCGAAGGCGGCCGATGCCGCCGTGTTGACCGTCGCCTACCGGAAGCTGCCCACCCACCAGATCACCGATGCCATCGACGACGGGATCAGCGGCCTGCGCTGGCTGCAGGATCGCGGCTTCGATGGCGACCAGATCGTGGTGGCCGGCGACTCGGCCGGCGGCTACCTGGCGTTCATGACCACCCTGCTGGCGATCAGTGACGACATCATGGAGCCGGCCGGCGTGGCGACCATCTCGCCGTTCACCGACGCGGACCCGGTGCGCAAGCTCAAGCACCGTAACGCGCGCAAGTGCTCGATGTTCACCCGCCGGGCGTTCTCGATGTTCGCTCAATACCTCAGCAAGGCACAGGTTTTGGAAGGCCGGGGTGACAACGCCGTCGCGTCGCCGGTGGACGCCGACCTGTCCTCGATGCCGCCGGTCACCATTCACGCCAGCTCGGACGAGTTGTTGCTCGCCGACGCCGAATTGATGGCGAAACGCCTGGAAGCCAGCGGAATCCACTGCGATCTGCACCTGTGGGATGGACAGATTCACGACTTCCCGATAGCGGCCGACGTCTTGCCCGAGGGCCGGCGGGCTCTCAAGTACATCGGCGATTTCGTCAAGGACGTCACCGCCGCCCGCACCAAGATTCCCAGCGTGCGCAGCCTGCGCAACGCCGCGGTAGCGGGTTGAAGGCTACGAAAGTAATTGCGCCGCAAGCGGGTTGGTCCGTCGTCTGCGATCTCTCGCTGCGGTGGGTCCGCAGGGTCGCGCTCGCCGGGAGCGGGTGCGAAACGGTGCCCGCCGGTGAACCCGGCGGATAAGCCCCGCCGCTGCCATTACAGTTGGTCTCGATGAGCCCACCAGCACCGCCCGCGCTGACCGTGCGGTACGAGGGAGCCGAGCGCACCTTCGCGCCGGGTAACGACGTCGTGATCGGGCGTGACCTGCGCGCGGACGTCCGCGTCGCCCACCCCCTGATCTCCCGCAACCACCTGATCGTGCGATACGAGCAGGGCCGCTGGATCGCCATCGACAACGGCAGCCTCAACGGCCTTTATGTGCACAACAGCCGCGTCCCGGTCGTCGACATCCAGGACGGCCTGCGGGTCAACGTCGGCAACCCGGACGGCCCGGCGCTGACCTTCGAGGTCGGCCGTCATCAGGGTTCGGCCGGGCGGCCGCCCCTGACCACGTCGATACCGATCGTCGGCAACCCCAGCGAACCGCTGGCGCGTGCTGCGCAGAGCCAGCAGCCGGCATCGGCCTCGTTCCGCCACCCCGTTCATCCGCCCACCGCCGCGCAGCCGCGATACCCGACCGGTGGCCTCCCGAGCGCGCCGCCCAGCGGATCCCAGCCCGCGCCGCAGATCTACCGGTCACCGTCGGCGCACGCGGCGCCGCCGACCACGGCGCAGTCGGCGGCGCCCGCAACGGGCCGCATCGGCGGCGACTCGTCGATCCTCGCGACGTCGATGATGAAAATCCTGCGGCCGGGCAGGGCCGGGCCGGACGTGCCGGGCGCGGTCAAGATCGGACGCGCGAACGACAACGACATCGTCATCCCCGAGGTCCTGGCCTCGCGCCACCACGCCACCCTGATCCCGACGCCTTCCGGCACCGAGATCCAGGACAACCGCAGCATCAACGGCACCTTCGTCAACGGCGTCCGGGTCGATTCGGCCGTGCTGCACGACGGCGACGTGGTCACGATCGGCAACATCGACCTGGTCTTTCACGGCGGCAACCTGGCCCGCCGCGACCAGGCCGCCACCGCGACGCGCGGCGGCGGCCTCGACGTGCGCGGCGTGACCTGGACGATCGAGAACAACAAGACGCTGCTCGACAACATCTCGCTGACCGCCCTTCCCGGCACGCTGACGGCGATCATCGGACCCTCCGGCGCCGGCAAGTCCACCTTCGCCCGCTTGGTCGCCGGATACACGCACCCGACGACCGGAACCGTGTCGTTCGAGGGCCACAACATCCACGCGGAGTACGCCTCGTTGCGCAGCAGGATCGGGATGGTGCCCCAGGACGACGTGGTGCACGGGCAGCTGACCGTGCAGCAGGCGCTGATGTACGCCGCCGAACTGCGGCTGCCGCCGGACACCACCAAGGACGACCGCGCCCAGGTGGTGGCCCGCGTGCTCGAAGAACTCGAGATGACCCAGCACCTGCACACCCGGGTGGACAGGCTGTCCGGAGGACAGCGCAAGCGCGCGTCGGTGGCGCTGGAGTTGCTCACCGGGCCCTCGCTGCTGATCCTCGACGAGCCGACCTCCGGCCTGGACCCGGCGCTGGACCGGCAGGTGATGACCATGCTGCGGCAGCTGGCCGACGCCGGGCGCGTCGTGCTGGTGGTCACCCACTCCCTGACCTACCTGGACGTCTGCGATCAGGTGCTGCTGCTGGCCCCCGGCGGCAAGACGGCGTTCTGCGGGCCGCCCAGCCAGATCGGTGCCGCCATGGGCACCACCAACTGGGCCGACATCTTCAGCACCGTCGCCAGCGACCCCGACGGCTCCCGCGCCCGTTATCTGGCCCGCACGGGCCCGCCACCGGCCCCACCGCCCGCGGAGAAACCGGCCGAACTGGGCGATCCCGCGCACACCAGCCTGGTCCGGCAGTTCTCCACCATCGCCCGGCGCCAGATGCGGCTGATCGTCTCCGACCGCGGGTATTTCGTCTTCCTCGCGCTGCTGCCGTTCATCATGGGGTCGTTGTCCATGTCGGTGCCCGGCGACGTCGGGTTCGGCATCCCGAACCCGATGGGCGCCGCCCCCAACGAGCCCGGCCAGATCCTGGTCCTGCTCAACGTCGGCGCGGTGTTCATGGGGACCGCCCTGACCATCCGCGACCTCATCGGTGAACGCGCCATCTTCCTGCGCGAACAGGCGGTCGGGCTGTCCACGTCGGCGTACCTGTTGGCCAAGGTCTGCGTGTACACCGTCTTCGCGATCGTCCAGTCGGCGATCGTCAGCGTCATCGCGGTGCTCGGCAAGGGCGCCCCGACGCAGGGCGCCGTGGCGCTGGGCAAGCCGGGCCTCGAGTTGTTCGCCGACGTCGCGCTGACGTGCGTCGCGTCGGCGATGCTCGGGCTGGCCCTGTCGGCCGTGGCCAAGTCCAACGAGCAGATCATGCCGCTGCTGGTGGTGGCGGTCATGTCGCAGCTGGTGTTCTCCGGCGGGATGATTCCGGTGACCGCACGCATCGGGCTGGATCAGATGTCGTGGGCGACGCCGGCGCGGTGGGGCTTCGCGGCGTCGGCGTCGACCGCCGACCTGACCAAACTGGTGCCCGGCCCGCTGACCCCGAAGGATTCGCATTGGCGGCACACCCCGGCGACGTGGTGGTTCGACGTCGGCATGCTGTTCGCGATCAGCGCCGTGTACCTGGGGTTCGTGCGCTGGAAGATCCGCCTCCGCGGCGGCTGAGCGCGCCTGTTCAGGCGCCCTTGCGGACCATCTGGTCGGCCGCGGCTCGCATGCGGTCGGACAGTTGCAGCAGACCGTGCTCGCCCACGCCCATTGGCAGCGTGTACGCGAGCTGCCGCAATTCGACGGCGTAGTTGCGCAGGTCTTCGCGGAGGCGCATCTCAACAGTGGGCATGACTTCTCCCTCAGGCCGGAACTGGGCGGCGTCCCTGGTCCGCGTCGACCAGCCGATCCGAGAATCTTCGCAGCCCGCCCGCGTATCCGCGAGAGCGCCGATGTGTTTTAACGGGAGTTTGACAGCGCGTTTACAGCGGGGCCGTCGACCGGCGGGGGGCCGCCCAGCGTAACGCTACGGCGAAATCCCGGGCGCATTCTCGCCGTGGCGTTACGCTGGCGCTGCTTGGTGTAAGGCTGGCAGAAGGGCACAGGCGCCGGAATGGATTTCGAACTCGACGCGGGGCAGCGCGCCTGGCTCACCGAGATTCGCGAATTCCTGCGCGAGAACGTGACCCCGCAATTGCGGGCCGAGCTCGCCGAGCACGACCTGGAATATCCCCGGGGCGAGGTCGCCCGGTTCCGGCGCAAGATCGGCGAGCGGGGCTGGTTCGGGCTGAACTGGCCGCGTGAGTACGGCGGTCTGGGGCTGGGCGCGATGCACCTGCACCTGCTGATGAGCGAATTCGAATATTGGGGAGTGCCCGGCCCGGACCTGACGGTGACGTCTGTAGCGCCGATGATCATGCGGCACGGTACGGAGCGCAACAAGACCGAGTGGCTGCCCCCGATCGCCCGCGGCGAAATGATCTGCGCCGTCGGCTATTCCGAGCCCGAGGCGGGGACCGACCTGGCGGCCCTGCGGACCAGCGCCACCCGTGACGGCGACGAATGGGTGATCAACGGCACCAAGATCTGGAACAGCGGCGCCCAGCGCGCGACACACGAATGGCTCTGTGTCCGCACCGATCCCGGCGCCGCCCGGCATCGGGGCATCTCGGTCATCATCGTGCCGATCGACAGCCCGGGCGTCGAAATCCGCCCGCTCTACGCCTGGTCGGGATACCGCACCAACGAGGTGGGGTTCCGTGACGTGCGAGTGCCGGCCACCAATCTGATCGGCGAGGTCAATCACGGCTGGACCTACATCACCGGCGCGCTCGATCTCGAACGCGGCGCGCTGACCAACGCCGGCGACTTGCGTCGCGCCGTCGAGGAGTTGCGCGAGCTGGCGGGCAGCCCGCGCCGCGACGGCACCGTGCCCGCCGACGATCCGTCGCTGCGCCGCCGCCTGGCGCAGGCGGCGGCCGACGTCGCGGTGGCCACCCTGATGGGCTACGAGGCGGCGTCCATCCTCGACAGCGGCGTCATCCCCACCGTCGAAGTGAGCGTCGAGAAGGTGTTCACCAGCGAGCTGCGCCAGCGCATCGCCGACCTGGCGCTCGACCTCCTCGGCCCGGACGGCCTGTTGGCGCATCGCAGCCAACAGGCCCCGCTGGCCGGCAAATTCGAGCGGCTTTACCGGGCCGCCCCGCTGATGCGCTTCGGCGGCGGTACCAACGAGGTGCTGCGCGACATCATCGCGCAGCGCGGGCACGCGATGCCGTCCTACGGACGCTGACTTTGGGCCTCGCGCAGCACCGATGAAGACGATCCCCACCGCCGAGCAGCGCGCGTTCGCCGCGGCGCTGCGCGCGCTGCTGGCCGCCGAAAACCCGATCACGCTGGTGCGCGCGCTCGGCGAACCCGGCGCCGAGCGCAGCACCCCGGCGCTGTGGAAGGCGCTGGCCGACGCGGGCGTCTTCGGCCTCGCCATCGGCGAGGAGTACGGCGGGGCCGGCGGCTCCCTCGACGATCTGGCCGTCTTCTCCACCGAGGCCGGCCGCGCCCTGTGCCCGACGACGGTGCACAGCAGCGTGCTCGCCGCGCTGGCCGTCGACCAACTCGGCTGCCCGGAACTCAAGGCGCGCTGGCTGCCGCCGCTGGCGTCCGGGAGCGTGCGGGGCACCACCGCGCTGCACAACGCCCGCGACGCCGCCGTCGTCACCCCGGTGCTGCGCGCCGATCCCGACGCGCACCGCTGGCGGCTCACCGGAACCGCGGACTACGTCCTCGATGCCGACGTCGCCGATGTCCTAGTGGTGTCCGCCGCGGCCGCCGCGCGCACGCTGGTCTTCGTCGTCGACGTCCGGACCGGTGGTGTCGGCGTCGAACCGCTCGACATGGCCGGCGGCGTCCGCGCATTCACCGTGCGCTTCGACGACGTGCGGGCCGACGCGGCGCTCGACGGGATCACCGCGGCATCGCTGCGCCGGCTGGCCAACACCGCCGTGGCGCTGGGATCACTCGACCTGGTGGGCGTCGGACAGGCCGTGCTGGAGCGCACCGTCGACTACACCAAGCTGCGCCACCAATTCGGCCGGCCCATCGCGTCGTTTCAGGCCGCCCAGCATCTCGTCGCCGACATGCACATCGCCCTGGCGGCCGCGCGACTGGCCGCGCACGCGGCGGTGTTCTGGCTGGGGCGCGGACGCGTCGCGAGCCGTGAGACGGCCATCGCGCGCATGCACGCGGCCACCGCGGCGCGGCTGATCACGCTGGACGCCCACCAATTGCACGGCGGCATGGGCTACGTCACCGAGACCGACCTGCATCTGTTCAGCGAGCGGGCCAGGCTGGGTTCGACATTCGGCGGCGGGGCCGACGTCGCCGCGGGCTGGCTGCAGCGCAGCATGGACGACGAAGGGGAGTGCGGTTGAGCGAGGACAGTTTGATCGATGCGGAATCGGCGGCGCGGGTGGGCACCGTCGCGGCGTCGGCGACCGGTGAGGTGAACCGGCGCGACTGGCAGCGTTGGGCGGCGGCGGTCGGCGACCACAACCCGCTGTATTTCGACCCGGATTACGCCCGGGCCAACGGATACCGCGACATCATCTGCCCTCCGTTGTTCCTGCAGTACGCCATCCTCGGCGTCTCGCCGCTGCAGTCGCTGCGTCCCGACGGGTCGTCCGGCGCGGTCTCCGGCAGCCTGGCGTTCCCGCGCGCCCCCAAGCGGATGGCCGGCGGCGAGAGCTTCACGTTCCACCTGCCCGCCTATCACCGCGACGAGATCGAAATGGTGCGCACCATCTCCTCGATCGTCGAAAAACAGGGCCGCTCCGGCAGATTCGTCCTCGTCACCTGGCACACGGTGTACCGCAACCAGGATCGCGACCTGCTGGCCGAAGCGTCGACCTCGATGATCGCCCGCCCGTAGAAAGGCCCCGGTGCGCCATGACCGATCAGCAACCGTTTTTCGACGACATCGCCGTGGGCGAACACATTCCCGCGCTGACCGTCACCGTCGACGAAACGCAGATGTTCTTCTTTTCCGCCGCCACCTACAACGGCCACCGCATTCACTACGACAAACAGTGGGCGCGCGACACCGAGGGCTACGACAACGTCCTGGTGCACGGCCCGCTGCAGGCGGCGCTGCTGGCCCGCGCCCTCGGCGACTGGATCGGCGGACGCGGCCGGCTGGTGTCCTTTTCGGTGCAGAACCGGGCGATCGCGTATCCCGGCGAATCGCTGAGCTTCGGCGGCGAGGTCACCGGTAAACGGCTGAGCGACATTGGGACTGGGCTGGTCGATCTCGTCATCGCCGGGCGCCGCGACGACACGATCCTGATGCCCGGCATGGCCACGGTCGAGTTGCCGATCCGGAGAACCGAGCCGTGACCGGGCTGCGCGGTGAGGCCGCCATCGTCGGCATCGCGGAGTTGCCGGCGCAGCGCCGCCCCACCCGGGCGCCGCTGTTCACCCTGGACCAGTACGCGGTGCTGGCCAAGCTGGCGATCGAGGACGCCGGGGTGGATCCCGGCCGTGTCAACGGCCTGCTGACCCACGGCATCGCCGAATCGGCCATGTTCGCGCCGGCCACGCTGTGCGAATACCTAGGCCTCGCACTAGATTTCGGCGAGCGAGTCGATCTGGGCGGGGCGACGTCCGCCGGGATGATCTGGCGCGCCGCGGCGGCCGTCGAACTCGGCATCTGCGAGGCGGTGCTGGCCGTGGTGCCCGGGTCGGCGGCGGTGCCGCGGTCCGAGCGGCGACCCGCGCCCGACCCGAATTGGTATGGGGCGTCGTCGAACAACTACGGCTCGCCGCAGGCCGAGTTCGAGATCCCCTACGGCAACGTGGGCCAGAACGCGCCGTACGCACAGATCGCTCAGCGCTACGCGGCCGAATTCGGCTACGACCCCGCCGCGGTCGCCAAGATCGCCGTCGACCAGCGCACCAACGCGGGCGCGCACCCCGGCGCGGTTTTTCACGGCACCCCCATCACGGTCGGCGACGTGCTGGACAGCCCGATGATCGCCGACCCCATTCACATGCTGGAGACGGTGATGCGGGTGCACGGGGGAGTGGGCGTGCTGATCGCCAACGCCGACCTCGCCCGCCGCGGCCGCCACCGCCCGGTGTGGATCAAGGGCTTCGGCGAACACATCGCCTTCAAGACCCCGACCTACGCCGAGGACCTGCTGTCCACCCCGATTGCGCGCGCCGCCGACCGGGCCTTTGCGATGGCCGGGCTCGACCGATCCGACGTCGACATCGCGTCGATCTACGACTGCTACACCATCACGGTGCTGATGAGCCTCGAGGACGCCGGATTCTGCGCGAAAGGCCAAGGCATGTCGTGGGTCAACGAGCACGACCTGACCTACCGCGGCGACTTCCCGCTCAACACCGCCGGCGGCCAGCTGTCCTTCGGGCAGGCCGGCATGGCCGGCGGCATGCACCACGTGGTCGACGGCGCGCGCCAGATCATGGGCCGGGCCGGCGACGTGCAGGTACCCGACTGCCACACCGCGTTCGTCACCGGCAACGGCGGCATCATGAGCGAACAGGTCGCGCTGCTCCTGCGGGGGGACTGAAGATGAGCCGGCCCATCCCCGAGCCCACACCCGTCTCGCAGCCCTTCTGGGACGGCCTGGCCCAGCACCGGATCCTGGTGCAGTACTCGCCGTCGGCACGGCGCTACGTGTTCTATCCGCGCACCCTGGCCCCCGGAACCCTGGCCGACGACCTGGAATGGCGCGAAATCGACGGTGCCGCAACGCTATACACGTTCACGATCGCCCGCCGGCCCACCGGCCCACCATGGGCCGACGCGCTCCCGCAGCTGCTCGCGGTGGTGCAATGGGATGCCGGACCGAAGTTCAGCACCGAGTTGGTCGACGTCGACCCGGGCGACATCCGCATCGGGATGCGGGTCCAGCCGGTGTTCTACGATCTGCCTGAAGGGGGCATCACCCTGCTGAAGTATCGGCCCGCATGACCTCGACGGTGAGGTCGGAGGTGCACATGGACGACGTCATCGTCATCGGCGCCGGGTTCGCCGGGCTCTACGCCGTGCACCGGGTCGCCTCCTCGGGCCTGTCGGTCACCGCCCTCGAGGCCGCCCCCGACGTGGGCGGCACCTGGTACTGGAACCGCTATCCGGGTGCGCGCTGCGACGTCGAAAGCGTGGACTACTCCTACTCATTCGACGAAGAACTGCAGCGGAGCTGGCAGTGGAGCGAACGCTTCGCCGCCCAGCCGGAGATCCTGGCCTACCTGCGCCACGTCGCCGACCGCTTCGATCTGCGCCGCCACTACCGATTCGGGGTCGACGTCATCGGTGCCACCTTCGACGGGGGCCGCTGGCACGTCGACACCGCGACCGGCGACAGTTACGCCGCACAGTTCCTGGTATGCGCGACCGGCTGCCTGTCGGCGCTGAATCGTCCCGATATCCCCGGCGCCGAGGACTTTTCGGGACAGGTTTACTTCACGGCCGCGTGGCCGCGCGAAGACCCGGAGCTGCGTGGCAAGCGGGTGGGCCTGATCGGCACCGGATCGTCCGGCATCCAGGTGGCCCCGATCATCGCCGCCAGCGCCGAAAACCTGGTGGTATTCCAGCGATCCGCGAATTACACCATCCCGATGCCGAACCGGCCGTGGTCGGCCGAGGAGCAGCGAGAAATCCAGGAGCGGTATCCCGAGCGCCGCCGGGCCTCGGCCTACGCGGCGGCGGGCACCCCGCACGGCACCTACCACAAGAACGCCCTCGACACCGAACCGCACGAGCGCAACGAAGCGCTGTGGCAGCGTTGGCGCGAAGGGGGCGTGCTGTTCGCCAAGACCTTCCCCGACCAGACCAGCGACCTGGCCGCCAACGACATCGCGAGGACGTTCGCCGAGCAGCGGATCCGCGAGATCGTCCACGATCCCACCGTCGCAACCGATCTCATCCCGGTCGATCACCCGATCGGAACGAAACGCATCTGCACCGACGACGGCTACTACGCCACCTTCAACCGCGACAACGTTCGGCTGGTGAACCTGCGCCGCGAGCCCATCGAGGCGATCACCGCCGAGGGCGTGCGCACCAGCGCGACGACCTACCCGTGCGACGTGCTGATCTTCGCGACCGGCTTCGACGCCATGACCGGCGCGCTGACCCGAATCGATCCGAAAGGCCCCCGGGGACAACGACTGCGCGACATCTGGGCCGACGGCCCGGTCACCTTCCTCGGCCTGATGGTGCCCGGTTTGCCCAACCTGTTCACCATCAGCGGGCCGGGCAGCCCGTCGGTGCTGGCCAACATGGTGCTGCACGCCGAGGTCCAGGTCGACTGGGTGGTCGACCTGGTGCGGGCCGCGCGGCGCCTCGGTGTGGCCGAGGTCGTGCCACGCCACGACGCGGCGATCGCCTGGACCGAACACGTGGCCCAAGCGGCCGAGCGCACGCTGTTCCCCAGGGCGGCATCGTCGTGGTACCTGGGCGCCAACATCGAGGGCAAGAAGCGGGTCTTCATGCCCTACATCGGCGGTTTCGGCACCTATCGGCGGCACTGCGACGAAGTGGCCCAAAACAACTACGCGGGGCTGGTGTTCACCAGCCGATGACGACGTCGAAGAGGAAGTGAACCCGTGGTCGAGACGGTCCAACAGCTACTGCGGCAACGTCGCCACGACGACACCCCGGCGCTGGTTCACGGCGAGCGGACCTGGACCTGGCGCGAGCACCTCGCCGAAGCCGAGGCGGAGGCCGCCGCGCTGATCGCGCTCGCCGACACCGCACGGCCGCTGCATGTCGGCGCCGTACTGGGCAATTCCCCGGCCATGTTGCGCGCGATGGCCGCGGCCGCGCTGGGCGGCTACGTGTTGTGCGGGATCAACACCACGCGGCGCGGGTCGGGATTGCTGGCCGACATCCGGCGCTCCGACTGCCAGCTACTGCTCGCCGACCCGGAGCACCTGGAACTCCTGAACGGGTTGGACCTCAACGGCATTCAGGTGATCGATGTGGCCGGCGGCCGCTACGCCGACGCCGTCGCTTCCGCGCCACCGCTGGTTGCGCATCGCGAGGTGACCGCCGCCGACACCCTGATGATGATCTTCACCTCGGGCACCAGCGGTGACCCCAAGGTGGTGCGGTTCGCCCACGGCATGGCGATCATGTGCGGTGCCAGCCTGATCTTCCAGTACGACGTCACCGCCGACGACGTCTGCTACCTGTCGATGCCGCTGTTTCACTCCAACGGCGTCGCCGCCGGCTGGGCGGTCGCCATCGGCAGCGGGGCCACCATGGTGCCGGCGCGGTTTTCGCCGTCCCGCTTCCTCGACGACGTCCGTCGCTATCGCGTCACCTACCTGAACTACGTCGGCAAGCCGCTGGCGCTGATCCTGTCCACGCCCGAGCGCCCCGACGACGCCGACAACACCCTGCGGGTGGCCTTCGGCAACGAGGCCACCGACCGCGACATCGCCGAATTCGCAAGGCGTTTCGGGTGCCGGGTCGTCGACAGCTTCGGTTCGAGTGAATTCGCGGTGATCGTGGTGCGCGAAGACGGCACCCCACCCGGCTCCATCGGCAAGCCGTACCCGGGGGTAAGCATCTACAACTCGACGACACTGCGGGAATGCGAGCCCGCGAAGTTCGACGCGCACGGGGCGCTGACCAATTTCGACGAGGCCGTCGGTGAACTCGTCAACACCCAGGGGGCGGGGCCCTTCGCCGGCTACTACAACGATCCGGGCGCCACCGCGGAGCGGATGCGGCACGGGATGTACTGGTCGGGCGACCTGGCCTATCGCGACGACGACGGCTGGATTTACCTGGCCGGGCGCACCGCCGACTGGATGCGGGTGGACGGGGAGAACCTGGCCGCCGGGCCGGTCGAGCGAATTCTGGCGCGGCTGCCCGAGGTCAGCCAGGTCGCCGTCTACGCCGTTCCCGACGACCGGGTCGGCGACCAGGTGATGGCCGCCCTGGTGCTGCGGCCCGGTGCCCAGCTCAGCCCCGACGCCTTCGCGAAATTCCTTGCCGCGCAGCCGGATCTGTCACCGAAGGCGTGGCCGCGCTACGTGCGGATCAACGATCAGCTGCCCGCGACCGCGACCAACAAGATCCTCAAGCGGGCGCTGATCGCCGCGGGCGTCACCGCACAGGACGGGTTGTTGTGGACGCGCCCCGCACGCGGCACCAGTTATGCGCCGGTGAGCGAAAACGCCGTCGGTCGTGCGGCCCCCAGCGTCTCAGGCGCATGAACCGGGCCTTAGCCCGCTTCCTCGACGGGCTCGGGCTGGGGTGCCTCCCCGAACCGCGCCAGCACCAGCGTTGCGGACACGGCGACGGCGAACCCCGCGATCACCAGCCAGCCCAACCCGGCGCGCGCGGTGTCGCCCAACCACACCACCCCGACGAACGCCGGTGCCAGCGTTTCGCCGACCACCATGCCGGCGACGGCCGTGGTCACCGATCCGCGGTGCAACGCGGAGGTGAGCAACAGGAAACCCGCGGCCCCGCCGGCGGCCGCCGCGTACAGCGCCGGGTTGGTGTAGAAAGCCCGTTTGGTGGGATCGATCGCCTCGATCAGCCGCACACCCACCTCGACGACGCCGAAGCCGCTTCCGGCGGCCAACCCCAGCGCGAGGGCTCGCGCGCGGTCGGGCAATCGCCCGGCCGCGGCGCCGCCGAGGAAGATCGCGGCCACCACCCCCAGCAGCGCCCAGCCGAGCCCGGCCGGGGCGTGCCGAAAGTGGCCCGGCCCGGCGGCCAGGGCGAGGGCGACCAGGCTGAGGCAGACCACCCCGACGGCCGTCCATTCCGCCGGCGACAGCCGCGCCGACAACACCCAGGCGGCCACCACGCCGGTGACCGCGATCGAGGCGGCCAGCGCCGCCGCGACGACATAGATGGGCACCAAACGCAGCGCGGCGACTTGGAGCGCAAACCCGGCGACGTCGAGCCCGACCCCGGCCAGATAGCGCCATTGCCGCACGGCGCGCAACAGCAGGACGGCGTCGACACCCGAGCCGCTGCCGGCTTCCACGGAGCGGGTTCCGGCCGCCTGCAGCACGGTCGCCGTCCCGTAACCGAGCGAGCAGCCCAGCGCGAGGAGGAAGCCGATCAGCACACCCACCGACATTAGGCGCCGCTGCACAGCCGAACAAACGTTTGGGCATGGCGCACCCGGGGCACCTCAGAGGTGTCTGACGCAACAGCCCTAACGCGAGTACACCGCAGCCAGTGAACGGCTATGTCTGGCCTATGCGCGCGTTGGGCACATGTTTAACCATGTGCAGCAACAGAATTCAATTCGATGTTTGGCGTCGGTGTACAACTGTGTACTCTAGGGGACATGGCTGAACGCGGCGCCGAGCCCAACGTCCCGTGGGGGCGGCGGTTGTTCCTGCGCGCGGTGCGACGGTTGTTCAGCCCGTTGCAGCCCGACGACTACCTCGAGATGATCAACCCGCTGTGGACCACCAAGGAGCTGCGCGGGAAGGTCGAAGGCATCGAGGCGCAGGGCTCGGAAGCGGCCAGCGTCCTGATCCGCCCCGGATACGAATGGCCCGGCCACAAGCCCGGTCAGTACGTGCGGCTCGGGGTGGTGATCGACGGCGTCTACCATTGGCGCGCCTACTCGCTGACCTCGGATCCCAGGCCGGAAGACGGCCTGATCAGCGTGACGCCGAAGAGGGTCGACGGCGGCGCCGTGTCGCCGTATCTCGTGCACAAGATTCAACCGGGCGACCTGGTGCGGCTGGGCGAAATCGAAGGCGTGTTCACGCTGCCCGAGCCCCTGCCGGACAAGATGCTGTTCATCAGCGCGGGCAGCGGCATCACGCCGATCATCAGCATGCTGCGCGACCTCGATCATCGCGACGAAATGCGCGACGTGCTGGTCATTCATTCCGCGCGGACCCGCGAGCAGGCGATGTTCCTACCGGCGCTGGAAGAGCTCGAGAAACGCCACGAGGGGATGCGGCTGGATCTGCGCCTCACCTCCGAGCAGGGCCGATTCACGCCCGGCGACCTGGACGAAGCGTGCCCAGACTGGCGCGAGCGCGAGGCATTCTGCTCGGGGCCCGGGGAAATGCTCGACGCTCTGATCGAACATTGGGAAGAGCACGGCGACTGCGACCGCCTGCACTTCGAGCGGTTCCAACCGAAGATCGGCGGCGACGCCAACGCCGGCGAGGGCGGCGTCGTCTGCTTCCTCGACAGCGACAAGGAAGTCGAATGTGACGGCGGCACATCGATTCTCGAGGCCGGCGAGAAGGCCGGTCTCAACCTTGCCTATGGCTGTCGCATCGGAATTTGCCATACCTGCGTCGGGACGCTGAAGTCGGGCAAGCTGCGTGACCTGCGCTCGGGTGACGTGATCGAACCGACCGGACAGGACGTCCGAATCTGCATCAACACCGCCGAGGGCGACGTCGAACTCGAACTCTGATCGAAAGGAGCGGCTCGTGACAACTGCCGTGAAGAATGCCGCTGACAATCCGCTCGGCCGCTTGAGCGAACAAGAACTGGAAAAGCTTGCTAAGGAATTCGACGCGATTCACGACGAAGTGTTCGCCGACCTCGGCGACCGCGACCGCCGCTACATCAAGAACGTCATCTCGGCGCAACGACAGATCGTGGTGGCCGGCCGGATCTTGTTGCTGGCATCCCGGTCGAAGACCGCGTGGCTGCTGGGCACCGCGTGTCTGTCCATGGCCAAGATCCTGGAGAACATGGAGATCGGCCACAACGTGATGCACGGCCAGTGGGATTGGATGAACGATCCCGACATCCACTCCTCGGTGTGGGACTGGGACACGGCGTCGACTGCGGAGTCGTGGAAGCACTCGCACAACTACATCCATCACACCTTCACGAACATCCTGGGCAAGGACAAAGATCTCGGCTACGAGATCATGCGGATCGACCCCAACCAGAAATGGGCGCCGCGGTATCTGGGCCAGCCGATCTACAACCTGCTCCTCACGCTGCTGTTCGAGTGGGGCGTGGCGGTCCACGACATGGACATCGATGCCATCCGCAAACGCGAGAAGCCGTGGTCGGAGGTGCGCAAGGACCTGAAAGGCATCGGGGTCAAAGCCCGGGCGCAGATCGTCAAGGACTACCTCGGCTGGCCGTTGATCAGCGCCGGGGCGTTCGGGCTCACCCAGTTGGCGTTGGGCGGCCGGCTCGAACAGCCGTCGCAGTCCCGCATCGCCAGGAGGCTTCGGCGGGTGTCCACGGGCGGCCGCGCCGGCGCCGCCGCGAGCTTCCTCGACAAAGTCGCACCCGGCGTCGAAAGCACCTACCTGCGCACCCTGGCCGCCGACGCGCTGGCCAATGTCATCCGCAACGTGTGGGCGCACGCCATCATCTTCTGCGGCCACTTCCCGGACCAGACCTACACCTTCACGCCGGAAGAGGTCGAGGACGAGTCGCGCGGCGGCTGGTATGTGCGTCAGCTGCTCGGCGCCGCCAACATCGACGGCAGCCCGCTGTTCCACATCATCAGCGGCAACCTCGGCTATCAGGTCGAGCACCACCTCTACCCGGACATGCCGAGCAGCCGATACTCGGAGATCGCGCCGCAGGTCAAAGAGATCTGCGAACGCTACGAGCTGCCCTACAACTCCGGCCGCTTCTCGAAGCAGTGGGCGATGGTGCACCGCAGCATCTTCCGGCTGGCTTTCCCGGGCGGAAAGCCCCGGCCGAAGCCCGGTCCGTACCACGGCAACGTGCATCGGCCCGATCCCGAGCGGCTCAGCGAGGGCACCCGGTCGCGCGACCGGGTGCCCGCCGAGCATCCCTCCGCCGGTCCCGAACACGACTCCGGTGGCGTCGAGGTGCAGCCGCCGCCGCGGGGCAAGGACTGACCCGCACCCACCGCGCGCCACCGAACTGAACCCAATTCGCTGCCCCGTCGTGGATCATCATCGATGGCACGGTAAACGCGGTCGGTGACCGCGGGTGAGGGGCGAATGAAGCCGACGCGCACGACCGGCACACCCGCCACCGATGACCTCGAAGCGACGAGAGATCCGGGCGGCCCATGCGCCCGGCTGTGGCGCAGCCCGCTGCGCGGACCCTGGCTGACCTCGGTGTTCGGTTCGGTGCTGTTGATGACGCTGCCGATCGTCATCCTGACCGGGCTACTGTCCTACATCGCCTACGGGCCGCGGCTCGGCCAGGCCATCCCCGCCGACGTCGGCTGGCTCAAGCTGCCGACCTTCGATTGGCCTACCCGTCCGTCGTGGTTGTATCGCCTGACCCAGGGGCTGCACGTCGGGCTCGGGCTGGTTCTCATCCCGGTGGTGCTGGCCAAACTGTGGTCGGTGATCCCGCGGCTGTTCGTGTGGCCGCCCGCCCGGTCCATAGCCCAACTGCTGGGACGGGTTTCGCTGCTGATGCTGGTCGGCGGCATTCTGTTCGAAATCGTCACCGGCGTGCTGAACATCCAGTACGACTACATCTTCGGATTCAGCTTCTACACCGCGCACTATTTCGGTGCCTGGGTGTTCATCACCGGCTTCGTCATGCACGTCGCGATCAAGGGCCCGCGGATGTCGGCCGGCCTGCGCTCGATCTCACCGCGTGACGTCCTGCGCACCGGACGTGCCGGCACCAGAGCCCAGGCATTTGAACCGGACGGGCTGGTCGCCCCGGAACCGCGCCCCGCGACCATGAGCCGTCGGGGCGCTCTCGCGTTGGTGGGCGGTGGCGCGCTGTTCATGGCGGTCATCACGGCGGGCCAGACGCTGGGTGGCTATGCCCGGCCGGCCGCGCTGCTGCTGCCGCGAGGGCGCACCCGCGGGTCCGAGCCCAACGGCTTCGAGGTCAACCGGACGGCGGCCGCCGCCGGCATTTCCGCCCGGGACACGGGGGATGGCTGGCGGATAACCCTGACCGGCGGCCCCCGGCCGGTGGCGCTGGATCGCGCGGCCCTGCTGGCCATGCCGCAGCACACCGCCGTGCTGCCGATCGCCTGCGTCGAAGGCTGGTCGACCACCCAAACCTGGACCGGCGTGCGACTGGCCGACCTCGCCCGACTGGCCGGCGCGCCCGCACCGGACTCCGCGCGAGTGTCCTCGCTGGAACGATCCGGCGCCTTCGCCGCCGCCACACTGCAACGCAACCAGGTGCTGCACCCGGACGCGCTGCTGGCGCTGCGGGTGAACGGCGCCGACCTGTCCCCGGATCACGGCTTTCCCGCGCGCATCGTCGTGCCCGCGCTGCCCGGCGTGCACAACACGAAATGGGTGGCTTCCATCGCTTTCGGGGCGGCCGGGCATGCGTAGCGCGTTCACCAGGATCTACGGATCGCACCCGCTGCACCTGCTGACCATGATCGCCGGCTTTGCGCTGTTGGGCTACGTCGTCGTCGTCATCAAACCGGCCACCCTGTGGAACCCGCACGTCTGGTGGCAATCGATCATCGTCTGGTTCGCCGCGGCGGTCGTCGCCCACGATCTGGTGTTGTTTCCCGTCTACGCCTGCGCCGACCGGCTGCTGTCCCGCGGCCGCGCCCAGGCGTCACCGCAGCGTGCCGACGCCGGGGTGCCGGTGCTCAACCATCTGCGGGTACCGGCGCTCGGTGCGGGCCTGACGCTGCTGGTGTTCCTGCCCGGCATCGTCGGGCAGGGCGCCTCCACGTACCGGGCCGCCACCGGTCAGACCCAAGACCCGTTTTTCGGCCGGTGGTTGCTGTTGACCGCCGCGATGTTCGCGGTCAGCGCCGGGATCTACGCCGCGCGCCTGGCGATGGGCCGCCGGCGGACGCGGCCGCGCCGCGTCTAGCCACCGAGACGATGCCCCGCCGGTTCCGCGCCGAGGTAACCGCGCGACCTGCGCGATCACCGGCCGCCAACTACTGTTCTGCCCTGTGGGCACCCCGGGCGCCAAGACGCGAGCCGCGCTGTGCGGTTGTGTGACCGCGCTCGTCGTCGCGGTGGGTTTCTCGCCCGGCGCCGCGCCGGCCGTCAGCGCCTCGTCGTCGGTCGTGACGCCCGCGCCGCCTGTTCCCGGCGGCGCCCTGCCGGTGCACCCCATCGGGGGAGGCGGCGGCTGCATCATCGGCCTCAATTGCGGCTGCGCGCGCAACGCCACCTGCCCCTCCCCACACCCGCGCCGCCCGAGCGCCGACAAGAACCAGCACGCCGCGCCCGCCCCGCCGAATCCCTAGCGCCGAACCCGCGGGTGGCTTTCCTATCATTTGGTGATGAGCGCCGGTGGGCTGAAACCCGTGGGTTCGCCGGCATTTACCGACGAGGAGTCGGCCCGCTTTCATGCCGCCGGCTGGTGGAGCGGGTCGACACTTTCGGATGCGGTGCGGCGAAACGCCGAACGGACACCGGAGCGCCACGCCTACGTCGACCATGGCGGGCCGGCGTTCACCTGGCGCGGATTCGACACTGCCGCAACCAGTTTGGCTGAGACGCTGGCCGGAATCGGCGTGGCCCGCGGCGTGCGGGCGGCGGTCTGGCACGGCGACTGCGCGGCCATCCACGCGCTGTTCGTCGCGATCGAACGATGTGGGGCGGTGGTCGTCGGCATCGGTGCGCGGGCCGGCACCCGGGAGGCGACGGCGATTCTGCGCACCGCCGGGCCGAAAATCCTCATCAGCGATCCGCCCCGCGCCGGGGTGGCCGCGGAAGTGGCGAGCGAACTGCGGGTGCCCCGGCTGGTGTTGGGCCACGAGGGCGGGACGCTTCGCCTCGACGTCGACGCAGAGCCCAGGGCGCTGGACCGAGACGCCCAACTCGGTCCCGACGACGTCTTCCTGATCAACTCGACGTCCGGCACTACCGGGCTGCCCAAGTGCGTCGTGCACACCCAGAACCGTTGGCACTACTTCCACCAGAAAGCCGTCGCCAATGGGCGACTGACGCCCGACGAGGTGTTCCTGCCCGTCATTCCCACCCCGTTCGGGTTCGGGCTGTGGACCAGCCATACCACCCCGATCCACCTCGGCGCCACCGCGGTGCTGCTGGACCGGTTCACCACCGCGGCCACCTGCGCGGCGATAGCCCGGCACCAGGTCACCGTATTGTGTTGCGTCAGTACCCAGTTGACGATGCTGATGGCCGATCCGGCCAGCCGCGGTTACGACCTCAGTTCGCTGCGTGTGGTGTACACCGGCGGGGAGGCGTTGCCGTACCGGCCCGCGGCCGAGTTCGAGGAACTCACCGGCGCCAAGATCCTGCAGTTCTACGGTTCCAACGAAACCGGGATGCTCAGCGCGACAACCCTCGACGATTCGCGCGGGCACCGGCTGCGCACCGCGGGCCGGCTCATCCCCGAAATGTCGGTCCGGTTGTTCGACGGGGACCGCGACGTCACCGCCACACGGCGCGGCCAGCCCGCCTGCCGGGGACCGGCGACGAGCCTGGGCTACCTCGGCGGCACCGACCACGACAAGCTGTTCACCCGCGACGGGTGGATGCGCATGGGGGACATCTGCGAGATCGACGCCGACGGTTACCTGCGGGTCACCGGGCGTACCTCCGATTTCATCGTGCGCGGCGGCAAGAACATCAGCGCGAGCCAGGTCGAAGACGCCGTCATGACCCATCCCGCCATCGCGATAGCGGCCGCGGTCGCCATGCCCGACCCGGTGTTCGGCGAAAAGGTCTGCCTCTACGCCGAACTCACCGACTCCGCGTCCGTCGACCTGCCGGGGCTCGTCGAACACCTGCTGGCGCTGGGGGTTTCCAAGGAACTGCTGCCCGAACGCCTGATCGTTCTGGACGAACTGCCCCGCTCATCCGGCGGAAAGATAGCCAAAGGCCGCCTGCGCGAGGATATTGGAGCCAGAATGGAGGCCGGTCATGAACGCTCCTAACGCGCGGCGCGGCGGATTGGAAGTCTGGGCGCCGTCGGTGGTGCCGCCCATCGGCGTGGACCTGTCCAGCGAGCAGGCGTTGGCCATCGCCTTCCGCCACCTGGCCGGCATCGGGTTCGCCGAGAACATGGCCGGGCACATCACCTGGCAGCTCGACGGCCAAACGGAGATGTTCGTCAATCCATGGGGGCTGTGGTGGCAGGAGATCGCCGCGTCCGACATCTGCGTCGTCGACGCCGACGCGCGCGTGATCCGCGGACGCTGGGACGTCACCCCCGCCATCCACATCCACACCGAGCTGCACCGGGTGCGCGACGACGCCCGCGTGGTGATCCACAACCACCCGTACCACGCGTGCGTGCTCGCCGCGCTGGGCCGACTGCCCGAACTGGTGCACCAGACGGGGTCGCTGTTCCTCGACGACCTGTGCCTGGTCGACACCTACGACGGCGAAATCGACAGCCCCGCGCGCGCCGCGGAACTCGCGGCGCGGATCGGCGGCGCCAACCTGACCATCCTGGCCAATCACGGCGTCATCGCGACCGGCCGCAACCTGCCCGAAGCCGTCTACCGCGCGGCATCCATCGAACGCGTCTGCAAGCTGGCCTACGACGTCATGCTCACCGGCAACGAGACGGTGGCGATGAACTGGTCGGACATGGCGGGCATGCAGCGCTCGCTGATCGAACGGGCGGCCGATGTCTACTGGGCCGGGGCCGCGCGCATGACCATCAAGGCCGACCCGAGCGTGCTCACGTGACCGTCGAGTGTGCACTCACGGCGGCGACACGCCGGCACACGCCGCCCCCACCGCACGCTGAACACCGTCAGTTCACACTCAACAACGCCGCGCCGCAGGGGGATTGACGCGTGAAATCGATCGACGAGCTGGCCACCGACCTGAACTTCACCACGGCCAAAACCGGCGCCCAGCGCTCGGTCACCTTCCTGCCGGACCCGCCGCGGGCACCCCGGCGCTACACGGTGATCTCGGTGGACGATCACATCGTCGAACCCCCGGACACCTTCACCGGCCGGCTGCCCCGCAAGTTCGCCGACCGGGCGCCGAAAGTCGTCGAGACCGACAGCGGGGGACAGACGTGGGTCTATGACGGCAAGGAACTGCCCAACGTCGGCTTCAACGCCGTGGTTGGACGGCCGGTGGCGGAGTACGGCTTCGAACCGGTCCGGTTCGACGAAATGCGGCGGGGCGCATGGGATATCCACGCCCGCATCAAGGACATGGACCTCAACGGCATCTACGCCTCGCTGAACTTCCCGTCGTTTCTGCCGGGCTTCGCCGGGCAGCGGCTGCAGCAGGTGACCGGCGACCGCGACCTGGCGCTGGCCTCGGTGCGGGCTTGGAACGACTGGCATTTCGACGTCTGGGCGGGGTCGTATCCGGACCGGATCATCCCCTGCCAACTGCCGTGGCTGCTCGATCCCGAGCTCGGCGCGAAGATGATCCGCGAGAACGCCGAGCGCGGCTTTCACGCCGTGACGTTCAGCGAGAACCCGGCGATGCTGGGGCTGCCCAGCATCCACACCGACCACTGGGATCCGCTGATGGCGGCCTGCGCCGAGACCGGCACCGTGGTGAATCTGCACATCGGGTCGTCGGGGTCGTCACCGTCCACCACCGCCGATGCGCCGCCGGACGTGCAGGGCGTGCTGTTCTTCGCCTACGCCATCTCCGCGGCGGTCGACTGGCTGTACTCCGGGCTGCCCAGCCGGTTCCCCGACCTCAAGATCTGCCTGTCCGAGGGCGGCATCGGCTGGGTGGCGGGGCTGCTCGACCGCCTCGACCACATGCTCAGCTATCACGCCATGTACGGCACCTGGCAGGCGCTCGGCGAGACCCTGACCCCCGCCGAGGTGCTGACCCGCAACTTCTGGTTCTGCGCGGTCGAGGACAAGTCCTCGTTCGTGCAGCGCGACCGGATCGGCGTCGACAACATCATGCTGGAGGCCGACTACCCGCATTGCGACTCGACCTGGCCGCACACCCAGCAGACCATTCACGAACAAATCGGTGATCTGCCACCCGACGTCATCCGAAAGTTCAGCTGGGAGAACGCCTCTCGGTTGTACCGGCACCCGGTGCCGGCTGAGGTGCAACGGGATCCCGAAGCGTTCTGACCAGTCCGCGCGGGCGCCCGAGCACAATGCGCAAAAGCCGAAAATCGCCCGTTGCGTGGGTATCGCGCACAAGCGAGCCATCGCCCGTATCGCTTTCGTAACTTCGATCGTAACGAGGTGCCGGGACCTTAATCGGCATCGCCACCGGTCGCGATCGACAGCGTGCTGGGCATGCGGGCCGCCGCGGCCCAGGGGGCGGCCAGTTGACCTCACACTGGCCGACCCGACGCCGTATAAGCTACGTTTAGTACGTACTGAACGTGGTTGGGAGTTTTGATGGCGCCGGACGAGGCCGAGTTCGTCGACCGCCTCGGGCTCTTCTTCGAGCTCCTCGGCGCCACCCGGACCATGGGCCGGGTGTACGGGTGGCTGTTGATCTGCGATCCGCCGCAGCAGTCGTTGACCCAGCTGACCGAGGCGTTATCGGTGAGCAAGGCGTCGATCAGCACCGTCGCCCGGCAACTGCTGGATGGCGGCATGGTGGAGCGGTTGCCCAGCCCCAACCGTCAGCACGTCTACCGCGTCAGGCCTGGCGGCTTCACCAGCGTCCTGGCGACTCAGCTGTCGCTGATGCGGTTGGGCATCGAACCCGCCGAGTACGCGCTGTCGATGCTGGGCGAGGACCGCGCCGAACAGCGGCAGCGCGTCGAGGATTTCCGCGATTTCTGTGAGTTCTGCACCCAGGCCTACGGCGAGCAACTCATGCGCATGTGGACCGAATACCGGGCGAAAAGGAAACAACCATGACCGCGACGGACAAAGTCGACTTCAGTTCCGTGTCCTGGGGTTCGGTGGAGTGGACGAATCTCGTCACGCTCTACCTGCGTGCCCACGAAAGCCGTTCGGAGCGGCCGATTCTGGGGGACAAGGCGGCCGCCGAAGCCGTGGACCGCATCGACTACGACTTCAAGCGAATCCATCGGATGTCGTGGCCGGCGGCCAATCAGTACCTCGTCGCGCTGCGGGCCAAGCAGCTCGACAATTGGTGCGCCGACTTCCTCGGCCGCCATCCGGACGCGGTCGTCCTGCACCTGGGCTGTGGTTTGGACGGGCGCGCGTTTCGCCTCGGTGTGCCGCCGTCGGTGACCTGGTTCGACGTCGATCAGCCGAGCGTGATCGGGCTGCGCAGCAGGCTTTACGACGACACCGAGGGCTACCGGATGATCGGCTCGTCGGTGACCGAACTGCAGTGGCTCGATCAGGTCCCGACCGGCCGTCCGACGCTGATCGTTGCCGAGGGCCTGCTGATGTACCTGCCCGAGGACGACGTCCGGCGGCTCCTGCAGCGGCTGATCGACCGATTCGCCGGCGGCGAAATGCATTTCGACACGCTGTCTGCCCTGGCGCCGCTGATGTCGAGGATCTTCACCCGGGGAATCATCAAATGGGGAATCCGCGACGCGCGCGAGATCGCGACGTGGAATCCGCGGCTGCGCTTCCTCGAGCAGACACCCGTGCTGGCCGATTACCAGCGAATCCCCTCGGCCGCGGTGCGGTTGATCTACCGGGTGACGTGGCTGACCGCCGGCCGCCACTACGACGTGCTGAACCGCTTCGAGTACTGATCGGTCACAGGTCGGAGGCCAGTCGGCGCAGGATGTCGGCGGCGGACTCCGCGGTCGCGTGCCGATATCCGGTGCCCGCCCAGAGGTGGACGAAGTCCGGCTTGCCCGCGGCCGCGGCGGCCTTGCGCAGCGGGCTGGTCAGGTAATGGATGGCGGGGTAGCCCGGTGGCGCCTCGGCTTCATGGGCCTCGATGAACGCGTTGCGCAGGCCGCGGGCGGGCCGGCCGGTGAAGGCACGGGTCAGCACCGTCTCGGTGTACGCGGGATCGATCAGGGCCGCTTGATGAGTGGCCGAGGCGCCGCTCTCGGTGGCGCGCAGCAGCACGGTGCCCACCGCCGCTGCGGTCGCGCCGGCGCGGATCACCTCGGCCACCGCGGCGGGGGTGGCCAGCCCGCCGGTGGCCAGCACGGGCAGGGGCACCCGCGCGACGACCTGCCGGACCAGGTCGACGATCGGCACCGGCGTCAACGGCCGCTGCGGCGAGAGGGTGCCGGAGTGCCCACCGGCGTCGGCGGCCTGCACGGCGAGCATGTCGACGCCGGCGTTGTACGCCTGCGCCGCCTCGTCGGCCGTGGTGACCGTCTGGACCACGACGCTGCCCGCCCGTCGCAGCGCGGCGATCACGTCGCGCGACGGTATGCCGAAAGTGAACGACACCATTGGAACGGGGTCGTCGAGCAACAGCGCGATCTTCTCGTCGAATTTGTCGTTGTCCTCGATCGGTTCGGGCGGCAGCGTCAGCCCGAACTGGTCGGCGTCGGCCTGCACGATCGCCGCGTAGGCGCGGTAGCGTTGCGGATCGACCGGCACCGGATTGGGCGCGAAGACGTTGACCCCGAACGGGATTCCTTCGGCGCGAACGGCTTTGATCTCGGCCTCGATGGCCTCGACGGTCTTGTATCCGGCCGCGAGCAAGCCCAGGGCGCCGGCGCGGGAGGCGGCCGAGACCATGGCCGGGGTGGTCGGGCCACCCGACATCGGAGCCGCCACCAGCGGGATGGACATTCCAAACTGCGTCAACATCTACTTGCCCCTTCGCTGTTCGCAGTGCGGGCGGATAGAGCCCGCCTCGACAGTATCGACGTCGAGCGGGTGCGCATCATTCCGCCATGGCGACCGACCTGGCAGGATGCTTGAGCGTGACGCGCCCCAACTTCCTCGTCATCGTTGCAGACGACCTCGGGTTCTCCGATCTCGGCGCATTCGGCGGCGAAATCGAGACGCCCAATCTCGACCGGCTGGCCCACGCCGGTGTCCGGCTCACCGATTTCCACTCGGCCCCGGCCTGCTCGCCGACCCGGGCCATGCTGTTGACCGGGACCGACCACCACATCGCCGGCATCGGCACGATGCTCGAGGTCGCTTCCCCGGACTTCCGCGGCGCACCCGGGTACGAGGGCTACCTGAACGACCGGGTCGTCGCGCTGCCCGAACTGTTGCGCGACGCGGGATATCTGACGCTGATGTCGGGCAAATGGCACCTCGGCGCCACCATCGAGACCTCGCCGTGGGCGCGCGGCTTCGAGCGCTCGTTCGCCCTGCTACCGGCCGGCGCCAGTCACTACGGCGGAGTGGGAGCGCGCGGATTCTCGCCCGTGCCAACGCTTTACACCGAGGACGACCGGTTCGTCACCGTCGGCGACGACTTCTATTCGTCGGACGCCTACACTGACACGCTGTTGCGGTATCTGGATGAGCGCGACGCAGACGACGACCGGCCGTTCTTCGCCTATCTGCCGTTCCAGGCTCCGCACTGGCCGCTGCAGGCGCCCGACGAATCCATCGCGAAATATCGGGGCCGCTACGACGCCGGGCCGGACGCGCTGCGCGAGGAGCGGCTGGCCGCACTCAAGCGGCTCGGCCTCTGTGCGCCCGACGTCGTCGCACACCCGGTGGTAGCCGACGGCGCGCCCGAGTGGGCCGACATGACCGACGAGCAGCGCGCGCGCTCGGCGCGCAGCATGGAGGTCTACGCCGGGATGGTCGACCGGATGGACCACAACGTCGGCCGGGTGATCGACTACCTCACGGCCAGCGGCGAACTCGACAACACCGTCGTCATCTTCCTGTCCGACAACGGCGCCGAGGGCGCGATCGTGGAGGCGATGCCACTGCGCGGACCCCAAATCGCCGCGCAGATCGAAAAGCATTGCGACAACAGTCTGGAGAACCTGGGCCGGCCCACGTCGTTCATCTGGTACGGCCCGCGCTGGGCGCAGGCCGCCACCGCGCCGTCGCGCCTGCACAAGGCGTTCACCACCCAGGGCGGGATCCGCGTGACCGGCTTCGTCACCTGGCCCGGCTTCGCCCGCCAGCAAGAGATCGGCACCGCGTTCAGCACGGTCATGGACATCGCGCCGACCCTGTTGGAGCTGGCCGGCACCACGCACCCGGGCACGTCGTACCGCGGCCGCGCGGTGGCCCCCATGCGCGGCCGGTCACTGGTGGATTACCTGACGGGCGCCACCGAGACCGTGCACGACGCCGACACCGGCACCGGCTGGGAGTTGTTCGGCCGCCGCGCCATCCGCCAGGGTGACTGGAAGGCGCTGTACCTGCCCGCGCCATACGGGCCGGGCGGCTGGCAGCTCTACGATCTGTCCGCCGATCCCGGTGAGATCGACGATCTGGCCGCCTCCCGGCCCGACAAGCTGGCCGAGCTGCTGGCGCTGTGGGATCGCTACGTCGAGGAAACCGGCGTGATCCTCGACCCCATCTCGGTGTACGACCTGCAACTCTGAGGACGCTGACCGTAACGTTCGCTAGCGATCACCCGCTGGGTCTTCGGGCCTCGAACAGCTCGACCGCACCGCTGTGCCGTGCCGCCAAGACTTCGAGTCCCGCGTCCGCCAGCCAGCGTTGCACGTCACCGGCCCGGGGCGTATCGCCGAAAAAGCCCGCCGCCCGCAGCGCGGTCACAAAACGATCCTGGCGCCAACCGCGACCGCGTACACAGGTGCTCCCGCGAAGAAACCCACCCGGCTTCAGCACGCGGGCGAGTTCGACGACCGCCGCTCGTGGGTCGGGAAGACAGTGCAGACCGTTGAACGTCAAGGCCAGGTCGAAGGTGTTGTCCGGGAAGGGCAGATCCGTGATATCGGCATCGGTGAACTCCATCAGGTCGGCCACGCCCAGCTGAGTTGCCCGACCGCGTGCCCGCCCGAGCATGTCCGAGGAAATGTCGGCGGCCACGTAGCGACAATCCTGCCCGGGGCGCAGGCCGCGAAAGGCAAATCCGCCACCGCACGGGACGTCCAGCACACGGGCGCCGGCGGGAGCTTCACCGACGCGCCGAACCTCTTCCAGCAGGTCATGTAACGCCAACCCCCACAACGCTTTTGCGCCCACCGCAGCGACGCTGTCATGCATTGCGGCCGTGTTGTACAACGCCGATGCCACCCGAGCCGCACGCCAGCGCTCCGTTACCTGCCCCATCCGCTGACCCTAACCGGAAACTCGGGGCTACCGCTGCGTTACCCGGCCTGAACCTCCGACAGCAAGCGGCGTGCGGCCTCGACGCACGGACGTAGGCGGTCCAGCGGGCTCACCCCCGCCAACGCCAACGATCGCCGCGGCACTTCGATTTCGAGCACCGTATCGGCGGGAAGCGCGGCAAGCAGGTCGTGCAGCGGAAGTTCGCCCTCACCGGGAACCATGCGCTCGAACATGGCCTCCTCCAGGTAGTTGTCGATGCGCGGCCGCAGCGTCGTGTCGTTGAGTTGGGCGTAGCCGATGCGATCGGCATCGATGGCGGCCAGTTCGGCGGCGCCGGAGCCCGACCGCACCAAGTGCATGGTGTCGATCAACAAGCGGAATTCGCGGCGTGCGACGTATTCCGCGGCGGCGAGGGCGGCGCTCAGGTCGCCGATCGTCAGGCCGGGCACCGGTTCGACGACCGTCTCGATATTGCGCTGCGCCGCAAGCTCGGTCAGTGCGGCGAACTGGTCAAGGGTCCGGGCAAGGTCGGGGTCCACGCTGACCACATTGATTCGGGGGACACCGAGCTCGGCCATCACGTCGAGATCACCGCGCAGGGCGCTGACGTCGGCGCCGGGCACCACCAGAAACCCGTCGCCCAGCGAGATGCTCACGCCCCCATCGCGCAGCGCCGCGAGCAGGTCGCCGCGCAGCGCGGCGTCGTCCTTCAACGAGAAACGAGGATAGCCCAGCGGTACCAGCGGCATCCCCTGCACGGCGACCGAGATGTGGCGGCATCCCAGCTTCGCGGCGAGACCCACCAATTCGATTGGTGGCAGCCCGAATACGCTGAGCATGCCGATGCCGAGGCGGTCCGCCCGCCCCGATGGTGTCATGCGGGGCGGCCCACAAGTTGCGCCAATTGCGCAGCGCCCTGGGCCGTTTGGGTGGTCAGCACGATCCGCCCCGAGGTGGCCGGTTGCTCGATGATCGGCGCCTCGAGCACCATGTTGTCCCGGATGAAGGCCATGTGGTCTTGCAGATGCTCGCCGGTGAATGCGGCCCAGGCGGCCGTCGACGGGGGATCCAGCACAAGGGTCAGTTCGTAATAGTCCGCAGTCAACGATTTCGGCGGGTCCACGTGCACGAGGCCCAGTTGCATGGTCTCGGGGCCCAACGTATAGACGGTGGTTCGCCCGATGTCACAGGTGGTCAGGGTGTCCGTCGGCTTGGTCGGGGCGTTCGGATCGGTGGCCGGGCACTTGACGGCGGGAGTCGTGGGCTGCGACTTCGTCACCGGCCGCACCGGCAATGGGGCGATCTTGACCACCGGTGGGGGTGGCGGTGGCGGGGGCGCGATGGTGCTCGGCGGCGCGGTGGTCGATGAGCTGGACGGTGCGGGCCGGTGCGCGTGCTGGCAGCCGCTCATCGCGGCGGCGAGCAGGCCGAGCGACCCGAGCCAGGCGGCGGCATTGCGCACGCGCAAACGACGGTGAATCATCCGAACTGACTCTACTCGCCGGCCATTGGTTTTCCGTCCGACGGGAAGCCTTGCACCGCAATTTCTTTGGTGTGTATCAGCGTGGAACGTCGAATTCGGACACCCCGAGTCGGCGCCGTCGTCGGGGATGAGCTGCCTTTATCCGACACCCTGGCGCGGTGGAGAATGTGCCCTTTACCGACACTATAAATATAGAGTATGGTCGCGATTCAAGCTCATGGACAGACGACGAAAACCCAATCCCGCCGAGCGCCGCCGCGACCTGTGCGACGCGGCAATTCAGCTGTTGGCCGATGACGGGGCCAAGGGATTGAGCCATTTGAAGGTCGACCGCAAGGCCGGAGTGCCGGACGGAACGACCTCGTTTTATTTCCGCACCCGATCGGCGTTGCTGCGCGCGGTGGCCGAGCGCTCCGCCGAGCTCGACCTCGCCGAGCTGCAGGCGATCGCGGACAGCTCCGATGCCGACGCCGCACGTCGCGCACCGTCGCGGTTGTCGCAGGTCGTCATCCAGGCCGGCAGCGATCCGCAGCTGTACCGAACCAGGGCCCGTTACGAGCTCACCATGCAGGCCACCCGCGACCCCGCATTGGCCGCGATCCTGCAGCAGGCCACCGACGAGTTCACCAAGCTGCACCGGGAAATCCTGGTGCAGCTCATGCCGCACGGCGCCGACCTGGATCCAGCCGTCGTCGAGGATCTGAGCAACGTCACCCTGACGTTCATCAACGGTCTGCTGCAGCGGTTCGCCCACGGCGACCGGATCATCGACAGCGCCGAACAGCTCGACGGGATCCTCTCGGCGATCGCCGCCGGGATTTTGAGGAGTTCGGACAAGGGGCGGCTCACCCAGACGGGTGGTCTGCGGCTGTTGGGCCGCGGGGCGGCCGGGTCGGGATGAGGGCGCCGACCGGACACGGCGCACCGGGCTCTGGCTCTTGCCAGGGCGTCCGCTGTATGGTTCTCTACGACAATAGAGTAAGCCCACGTTCATGCGTCGTTTTCTCCCGCGCTCGCGCAGCAGTGACAGCGACGCAATTAAGCGGAGTGTATAAATTGCCCGGACCGAATCCAGCGCTGCAACGCTGGCAGCGCTAGCCCTGGTGCAGGTAATGCGGGTACCGAAAAGTGCAGCGGTAGGAGGGTTTTCGTGACGGCGAGCACCGACAGCAGTGTTCGGTTCGATCCATACGATGTCGGGCTGATTGCCGACCCGTATCCGATGTTCGCGCGATTGCGCGAAGAGGCTCCGCTTTATTTCAACGCCGAATACGACTTTTACGCGGTGAGCCGTTACGCGGATGTCAGCAAGGCGCTCGTTGACCATGAGACGTACAGCTCCGCGCGGGGCGCCATCCTCGAGCTGATCAAGGCGAACCTCGAGATCCCGCCGGGCATGTTGATCTTCGAAGACCCGCCGATTCACGACGTGCACCGCAAGCTGCTGTCGCGGATGTTCACCCCGCGCCGGATCGCCGCGCTCGAGCCGATGATCCGCGACTTCTGCGCGCAACTGCTGGATCCGCTGGTGGGATCCGGACGCTTCGACTTCGTCACTGACTTGGGTGCGCAGATGCCGATGAAGGTGATCAGCATGTTGCTCGGCATCCCCGAAGACGACCAGGAGTACATCCGCGACCGCGGCAACGCCCAGCTACGCACCGAGGCCGGCAAGCCGATGGACGCCGCCCAGCATGGCCTGTCCGTGGGCGAGCAGTTCGAGGCCTACATCGACTGGCGCGCCGAGCATCCGTCCGACGACATCATGACCGAACTGCTCAACGTCGAATTCGTCGACGAGACCGGTACCACCCGCCGGCTGTCCCGCGAGGAGATCCTGGTCTACCTCAACGTCG
Organism: Mycobacterium sp. 1165196.3; assembly: GCF_001673415.1. Lineage (NCBI taxonomy): Bacteria > Bacillati > Actinomycetota > Actinomycetes > Mycobacteriales > Mycobacteriaceae > Mycobacterium > Mycobacterium sp. 1165196.3. The sequence goes on from NZ_LZLU01000008.1 coordinate 34,748, forward strand.
TGGCCGGTGCCGGCAACGAGACGACGACACGGCTGATCGGTTGGTCCGGAAAGGTTCTCGCCGAGCACCCCGACCAGCGTCGCGATCTCGTGGTCAATCCCACTCTCATCCCGCAGGCCATCGAGGAGTTGCTGCGCTACGAGCCGCCCGCCCCACACGTGTCGCGGTATGTCACCCGCGACGTCGTGGTGCACGACGAGACGGTGCCCGAAGGCAGCGTGATGATGATGCTCATCGGGTCGGCCTGCCGCGACGAGGCCCAATTCGGGCCCGACGCATCCGAATTCAACATTCACCGCGCGGTCCGCCCGCATCTGACCTTCAGCATGGGCACGCACTTCTGCCTTGGCTCGGCGCTGGCCCGTCTGGAGGGCCGCATCGCCCTGGAGGAGATCCTGAAGCGATTCCCCGAATGGGAGGTCGACCTGAACAGTGCCACCCTCAGTCCAACCTCCACGGTGCGGGGCTGGGAGTGTATGCCGGCGCTGGTGCCGTGATGACCGGCCGGGTCGAGGGCAAGGTGGCTTTCGTCAGCGGTGCCGCCCGCGGACAGGGCCGCAGCCACGCCGTGCGGCTGGCGCAGGAGGGCGCCGACATCATCGCGGTCGACGTCTGCGGGCCGATCGAGCACCTGGCTTATCCCCACTCGACACCGGAAGACCTCGCCGAGACCGCGGATCTGGTCAAAAACCTCGACCGGCGCATCGTCACCGCCCAGGTGGACGTCCGCGACTACGACGCGCTGAAGGCCGCGGTGGACGGCGGGGTGGAACAGCTCGGTCGCCTCGACATCATCGTCGCCAATGCCGGCGTCGGGACCGACGGCAGAAAGCTGCACAAGATCCGCGAGGATGTCTGGCAGGACATGATCGACATCAACCTCAGCGGCGTCTGGCACACGGTCAAAGCCGGTGTGCCACACATCCTTTCGGGCGGACGCGGCGGGTCCATCGTGCTCACCAGTTCGGTGGGCGGCCGCAAGGCCTACCCGAACACCGGTCACTACATCGCCGCCAAGCACGGCGTCATCGGCCTGATGCGTGCCTTCGGCGTCGAGTTGGGCCCGCACCTGATCCGGGTCAACTCCGTGCTGCCCACCCAGGTCAGCACCACGATGGTGATGAACGACAACACCTATCGGCTCTTTCGTCCCGATCTGGAAAATCCCGGACCCGACGACTTCGCCCCGATCTCGCAGATGATGCACACACTGCCGGTGCCTTGGGTGGATGCCATCGACATCAGCAACGCTGTCCTGTTCCTCGCCTCTGACGAATCTCGTTATGTCACCGGCGTTTCGCTTCCCGTCGACGCGGGCAGCTTGCTCAAATAGGCGCTAACCCCCAGTGAAAGAAGAAGCCCATGCCTGAATACGACTACGAAAAGCTGAAGAAGGAAGCCGAGCAGTACATCAAGTTCGAGAAGGACAAGAAGAACCGGATCGCCTACATCACGTTCAACCGCCCGGAAGAGCTCAACTCGACCACGCTGGGCATGCGGCAGAACTACGCGGACCTGATCCACAAGTGCAACGTGGACGACGACGTCAAGGTGGTCGTGATCCGCGGCGAGGGCCAGGACTTCGGCAGCGGCGGCGACCTACCCGAGCAGCGCCCGATGCTGGAGAACCCGGGCCTGCCGCTGCACCACGAGTTGGCGATCAACGACGACGACGTCAAGTACCCGCCGGGCGGCTCGTACCGGTACCTGTCCACCGTCACCGACTTCTACGCCAAGGCCCGCGCCGGAAACCGCCCGCTGCAGGAGCTTCGCAAGATCAGCATCATCGAGGCCAAGGGCTACTGCTACGGATGGCACTTCTATCAGGCCGGCGACGCAGACCTGGTGATCTCGTCCGACGACGCGCTGTTCGGGCACCCGGCCTTCCGTTACGTCGGTTGGGGACCGCGGCTGTGGTGGTGGGCCGAGACGATGGGCCTGCGCAAGTTCTCCGAAATGCTGTTCACCGGACGGCCGTTCAGCGCGAAGGAGATGTACGACTGCGGATTCGTCAATAGTGTGGTGCCCCGCGACCAGCTGGAGGCCGAGACGGAGAAGTACGCGCTAGCATGCTCGAAGTCGCGTCCGACCGACACCGTCGCGGTGCAGAAGACGTTCCTCGAGCTCTACAAGCAGCACAAGGGCGAGTACTTCGGCAGCCTGCTGACCGGCATGGTCGAGGGCATGTTGCCGATGATCAAAAACGACGCGGAAGAGGTCGACCTGACGGGGGGCACCTTCGAAAAGGGTCTGAACAATGTGGTCAAGGACAACGACCTCAACTTCCCGCCGGAGTGGCGCCTGAGCCGCTCGGGACGCGCGAAGCCCTGACCGATTTGGCGGGGCGTACATCTCCGCGCTGACGGGTATCAGGATCGTCGAGTTAGCCGAATCCGTCGCGGGCGAGTATTGCGGAAAGCTGCTGGCCGACTTCGGCGCCGAGGTGATCAAAATCGAGGCGCCGAAGCGAGGCAGTGCGACCCGCGCCATGGCGCCCGTCGTTGGCGACGGTTGCGAAGGCAGCGCCCTGTTCGCCTACCTCAACACCAACAAACGCTCGGTCGTTCTCGATCTCGGCTCGGCGGCCGACATCGAGCGGCTGCACCGGCTCATCGACACCGCCGACGCGGTAGTCGAAGGCCGGACCGCGGGCTGGTCCGCGCAACACCCGTCGGTGGTCTGCTGCTCCATCACCCCGTACGGCGAAGGCGTGGCCGCCGAGTTCGACAATGCTCGCAGCATCAATGTCTTTCACGCCAGCGGCTGGGGATATCACACGCCGAGCCACCCCGACCCGACCAAGCCGCCGCTGCAGGGTCCCGGCCGCTTCCTGGCCGACTACGAGGCGGGGCTGGAGGCGGCGCTGTGCGTCGCGTCGTCATTGTGGGGACGTCTGCACACCGGGAACGGCGAGTTCATCGACATCTCCGAGCAGGCCGTGCTGGTGTCGCGCGCCGATTGCATCCTGGGCCGCCTCGTCACCGGCGAGGTGCCGGCCGACGGTGAGCGCGGCGATTACGATCAGGCGGGGCCGGCCTCGTTCTTTGCCTGCGCCGACGGTTTCGTCTACTTGTACATGACCAGCCGGTCCCACTGGGCCGGGGTGAAAAGCCTGATGGGACAACCGGATTGGCTCGACGGATTCGAGGACGACTGGCTGGAGTTCTCCGTCACCGCCGAGAAGGTCACGGCTTTTCAGTGCGGCTTCGCCGCATGGGTCGCCGGCCTCGCGAAGGAGGAGGCCTCGGAACGGGCGCAGCGGCTCGGTGTGCCGCTGGTGCCCGTCAACGGCGCCGCGGACCTGCACCAGTCGCCGCAGTACCGCCATCGCGGTTTCTTCCAGCGGGTCCGCCATCCGGTGCTGGGTGACGCTGCGTATCCCACGGTGCCGTATGCGTTCAGCGCATCGCCGGCCCGGATCACCGGCGCCGCACCGCGGCTCGGCGAACACACCCGCGCGGTCATGGAAAGGATCGACGCTCCGCGCGCCCGGCCGGTGGTGAGGCCGGCCCAACTCAAGCCACCCAAGAACCCGCGGGGCGGACCGCTGGAAGGGGTGCGCGTCGTCGAGCTCACCAAGGTGTGGGCCGGCCCGTACGCCGGAAAGCTGCTGGCGATGCTGGGCGCCGAAGTCATCAAGATCGAGACGGCCGACAGCCCCGAGGAGATGCGCGCCTACGGCGGCACGGACATCAACCATGCGCCCTACTTCTTGAGCATCAACCCCGAGATCCTCAGCGTGGACCTCGATATCAAATCGGCCGACGGGATGGCACGGCTGCGGGAGCTGATCGCCCGCAGCGATATCGTCCTCAACAACCTGCGCCCCGGCGCCATGGAACGCCAAGGCCTGGGGTACCGACAGCTCACCGAGATCAAGCCCGACATCATCTCGGTGTCGATCAAGATGTGGGGCAACGACGGGCCGCTGGGCCACCAAACCGGCTATGCGCCATGCTTTGCCGCGCTGGCCGGACCGGCAGCGCTGGTCGGCTACCCCGGCGGCCCGCCGCTGGGGACCAGCATGCGCTACGGCGATTCGACGGTCGGGGCGGCCGCGGCCTATGCCGCCGTGGTGGCATTGCTGCATCGCGAGTTCAGCGGCGCAGGGCAATTCGTCGATCTGTCGGCCGTGGAGACGCTCTCCTCGATGATCGGTGACTGCCTGTTGGAGCAGTCGCTGACCGGCCGGCAGCTGGGTCCGGCCGGCAACAACCATCCCGACATGTGCCCGCACGGCTGCTACCCGTGTGCCGACGGCGCTTGGGTCACGGTAGCGGTCGCGACCGACGCCGAATGGCTCCGGTTGTGCGAGGCGCTCGACGCCGCGACGCTGGCCGACGATCCCCGCTACGCGACGGGCGATTCGCGACACCGGCACGCCCGGGCGCTCGACGCGGACCTCGCCCGGCTCACCCGAGACCAGGACGCGGAGCGGCTCGCGCAGCGGCTGCGGGCCGCCAGGGTGCCGGCCGCCAAGAGCGCCACTTCGGTGGATGTGATTGGGGATCAGCGGTTGTGGGACCGGGAGCTGTACCGGTTCGTCACGGATCACCGCGAAGGTCAGCGGCCGGTGCTCGGGCCGTCCTGGCGGATGGCGCGTTCCCCCGCGCGGATCGCGCGCGGCGCGCCGGACCTCGGCGAGGACACCGACTACGTTTTACACGAGATACTCGGCACGCAACCGACGGGCGGAACATGACGACACTGGCGCGCGCAGCGGCCCTGGTCACCGGCGCCAGCAGCGGCATCGGCGCGGCGACGGCCCGAGCGCTGGCGGCGCAGGGCGCGGCGGTCGCCTTGCTGGCGCGCCGGGCCGAGCGGCTGGAGGAGCTGAAGGCCGAGATCGAATCCGTCGGTGGGACAGCGCTGGTCGTGGCGGCCGACGTCACCGATGCCGAACAGGTGGCGTCCGCGGTGCGGCGCACCGTCGCGGAGCTGGGACGCCTCGACATCCTGGTGAACAACGCGGGCCTGATGCAGTCGGCGCCCGCGACCGAGGCGTCGCTGCGTGATTGGGACCAGATGGTGTCGGTCAACGTGCAGGGCGTCCTCTACGCCACGCGCGCGGCGCTTCCGCACCTGATCGAGGCGGCCGCCGACGCACCGCGCGGGGTGGCCGATCTGGTCACCATCAGTTCGACCGCCGGCTGGGTCGCGCGGCCGAACACCGCGGTGTATTCGCTGACCAAATTCGGGGTGAACGCCTTCAGCGAGGGCCTTCGCCAAGAGGTGCTGGGTAAGCGGGTCCGGGTCGGGGTGGTGGGTCCCGGAACCGTGGACACCGAGATCTTCAGTCACCTGGCCGAATCGTCGCGGGAGGCGTTCGAACGGCAGACGGCCGGCATGGTCATGCTGCGGCCCGAGGACATCGCTGATGCCGTGTTGTTCATGGTGACGCGCGACCGCCGGGTGGCGGTCAATCACATGTTGGTGCGCTCGGCCGAACAGACCTGGTAGCGGCGTGGCTTCGGACTGGGTGATCGGTGACCACCACGGACTGCCGTTCCCGGCCGACCCCGCGTCGTTGCGCAGCGGCGGGGCGGGGTTTTTGACCGAGGCGTTTCGGGCCTCCGGGGTGCTGGATGGCAACGGCGTGGCCCGGATCGGCGACTTCCGCGAGATCAGCGGTGGCAGCACCGGACGCAAGGCGGTGCTGTCGGTCGAATATGAAAGGCCCGCAACGGGTCTGCACACCGACCTGTTCGTTAAGTTTTCCCGCGATTTCCACGACCCGGTGCGCGACCGCGGAAAGACCCAGATGCAGGCCGAGGTTCGGTTCGCCTCCTTGGCGCGAGCGCCCGGATTCCCCATCGCGGTGCCCAGCCCGCAGTTCGCGGACTACCACGGTCCGACCGGTACCGGGATATTGATCACCGAACGAATCCGCTTCGGCACTAACGGGATCGAGCCGCAATACCACAAGTGCCTCGACTACGAGATGCCCAATCCGCTGGAGCATTACCGTGCGCTGCTGACCGCGCTGGCGCGGCTTGCCGGCACGCACCGGTCCGGCCGGCTGCCCGCGGACCAGACCGCGCACTTTCCGCTGGATGTGCAGGCCGCGACGGTGGGGGAGCGGGTGTCGCTACCGGCGGGCAAACTGGAACGGCGGATCGACCGGCTGGCCGAGTTCATCCGTACCCATCCCGGGCTGGTGCCCGCCGGCACCGGCTCACCGGAATTCCTGGCGCGCATGGCCGATGAGGCGCCCCGATTGGCGCAGTATGAAAACATTGTCGCCGATCACCTGGCCGCCGACGCCGACTACGTTGCGCTGTGCCACTGGAACGCCAACATCGACAACGCGTGGTTTTGGCGAGACGCCGACGGCACGCTGCGCTGTGGATTGATGGACTGGGGATGCGTCAGCCAGATGAACCTCGGCATGGCGTTGTGGGGAGCCATGTCCGGCACCGAAAACGACATGTGGGACACCCATCTCGACGACTTGTTGGAACTATTTGTCGCGGAGTTTCAACGCTATGGCGGTCCGCACCTGGAGCCGGACAGGTTGCGCCGGCACACGCTGCTGTATGCGGCGGTGATGGGCGTGGCCTGGCTGTTGGACGTTCCGGCGTTGCTGCGCAGGCGATTCGACGCCGCGCCGAGCAGCCGCACGGACCCGCGGATCAGGGCCGACGAGAGCGTGCGGGCGCCCCTGCAGATGCTGTCGAACCTGCTGTTGCTGTGGCAGCGGTACCGCATCGGAGACCTGCTCGACGAGGCACTCGCCGAAGGTGTTCGACTGAGCTAGCGCCCGACCTCGGGCGCCGGTCGAGATCCTGCCTAATTTCGCGAATGCTGCACTTGCACAACGAGTTTCGTGTGCTACGGCTCACCGTCGTCTCCGTCGCGCAGGAGTTTTTCGGGGTGGTGGAAGGTGTTGGTGCGGGGTTGGCCGGTGTCGAGGTGTGGGGGTGGTTTCCATTGGGTGTCGCCGTGGGTGTTTGTGCGGGTGGTCCAGCCGCCGGGTCTTAGTAGGCGGTGGTGGGGGCCGCAGGCGAAGGTGAGGTTGTTGACGTCGGTGGTGTGGCACTTGCTGTAGTCGGTGACGTGGTGGACTTCGCAGTAGTAGCCGCCTACGGTGCAGCCGGGGCTGCTGCAGCCGCGGTCTTTGGCGTACAACATGATTCGTTGGCCGGGTGAGGCGAGGCGTTTGGTGTGATAGAGCGCCAGGGCCTTGCCGTTGTCGAAGATGGCCAGATAGTGGTGGGCGTGGCGGGCTAGGCGGATGACATTGCTCATCGGCAGCAGGGTGCCGCCGCCGGTCAGCCCGCGTCCGGCGGCGGCTTCGAGGTCGGCCAGTGTGGTGGTGACGATGATGGAGGCGGGTAACCCGTTGTGCTGACCCAGGTTCCCGGAGGCCAGTAATCCTCTCAACGCCGCCTTTAAGGCGTCGTGGTTGCGTTGGGTGGTGCTGCGGGAATCCCGTTCGATCACCTGTTCACTGGGACTGCCGTCCACACACGGCGTGTCGTCGTCGGGATTGCACATGCCGGGGGCGGCGAGTTTGGCTAGGACGGCTTCCAGGGTGGCGCGGGCTTCGGGGGTGAGCCAGCCGCGCAACGGCGACATGCCGTCGGGTTGTTGGTTGCCCAGGG
>NZ_LZLU01000009.1:0-16547 GCF_001673415.1 Mycobacterium sp. 1165196.3
TGGGCGAATTCGGCTGCCACGAAGCCGCCCCCGACGATCACCAGATGCTCGGGCAGCTCCGAGATTCGCATGATCGTGTCGCTGGTGTAGTACCGGGCGCCGCACTCGAGGATCGCCGGGGGCACCACCGCTCGTGCCCCGGCGGCGATCACCACCTGGTCGGCCGCGAATTCGTCGCCCGCATCGGTGCGCAACAGGTAGCGGCCGTCGGCCTGCACGCCGCCGAATCGGGTGCGCTGCTTGTAGACATCGATGTTGGGTGCGGCGTTCCGGTAATCCTCACCGCTGACCCCGATCGGGTCGATGCGCCCGAAGACGCGCGAGACGATGTCGTCCCAGCGCACCCGGTCGATGCGTGCGTCGATGCCGAAACGCGCCGCGCCCCGGATGGTCTGGGCTACCTCTGCGGCGTAGACGAACATCTTCGTCGGGATGCACCCGACGTTCAGGCAGGTGCCACCGAACGTGCCCTCTTCGCAGATCGCCACCCGCTTTTCGGCGAACCGGTCATCGAGAATGCTGTTACCCGAACCGGTTCCGATGATCGCGACGTCGTAAGTCTCCAAGCCGTCACCCCTTTCGCAGCGATGCCGAGGCGTCGTTGTCGGCGCGCAGGTAGCCGTCCAGCCAGAGGTCCAGCTCCCGATAGGCGACTTCGCGTGGCCCCTGCAGCGACAAGAACACGTCGTGCTTGGCGTCGGGCACCGGAACTACGCTGCCGCGGTTGCCGATACAGCCGGCCCAGCGGGCGATCTGGGTGACGTCGAGGACCGCGTCGCCGCGCTGCATGGCCGCCGAATCGGTGCTTTCGTGCACACTGTGGTCCGAGCGCAGGATCAGGTTGGGCACACCGACGTCCAGGCCGCGATGCAGCCGGGCCTGGCCGCGGCGGATGGCGTGCAGCCAACCGAAGGTGATCGGGAAGCCGCCGACCGGTTTCCACTGCAGGTCGTAGTCGAACTCGCCGCCGTAGTCGCGGTGCAACGTGGTGCCGTAGCCACCCTCACCCGGCGAGCGGGCCACCCCCTTGGACCGCACCCGGGACAGGCCCGCGATCAGCGCCACCGTCACGGAATGCCGCAGGATCGGCGGCCCGGGCAACTCCAAGAACGGGCTGTTGAGCACCAGGCCGCGAACGGCCGCGTGGGCGGCCGGGTTTCGTCGGCGCAGCCGGTCCAGCCACAGCGACACGATGAGCCCACCCGCGGAATGCGCGTACACCAGCACCTGGCCGTGTTCTGCGACCGCGGCCAGCGCCTGGTCGAGTTCGGTCTGGTAGTTGGTGAGGTCAGTGATGAAGTGCGGCGTCTGGCCGTCGCGCCGCGACCGCCCACACTTGTGCAGGTCGAGCGCGTAGAAGGTGAAGCCACGGGCCGCGAAATGGTCGGCCAGTTCGGTGTGGAAGAAGTAGTCGGTGTAACCGTGCACCGCGAGCACCGCGCGCCCATCAGGCCGCCGGCCCGACTGCCGGGACTCGGGGCCGCGCCGTATCAGGGTCGCGACGATGTCACCCTCGCCGGCAGGATCGGACCCCAGGACGATGGTGCGCTGCCAATAACCGGGGAGGACATCGGGCACCCAGCCGGTCGCTTCGCCGGTCACCCCGCCAGTCGCCCCGCCTTTCACCAAGCCAGCTTAGAGCTTTTGCTGGCCACGGGGTGCCGCACGCCGTTCGCGGCGACATGGCCTCGGGATAACCTGAGGATCGGCCCAGCCAAGGGAAGGACCAGCAAGCCGGTGTCAGCGCTAGCCACAACCACGCGGACGGACGTCGTGCTGGTGGGCGCAGGCATCATGAGCGCGACGCTGGGAGCGTTGCTGCGCCGGCTGCAGCCGGACTGGTCGATGACCTTCGTGGAGCGCCTGGACGCCGTCGCCGCCGAGAGCAGCAGCCCCTGGAACAACGCCGGCACCGGGCATTCGGCGCTGTGCGAGCTGAACTACACGCCACAGCGCGCCGACGGCTCGATCGACATCAGCAAAGCGGTGCGCATCAACGAGCAATTCCAGGTGACCCGCCAGTTCTGGGCCTACGCCGTCGAGAACGGCATCCTGACCGACCGAGGATTCCTCACCGCGATCCCGCACGCGAGCTTCGTGCGCGGCGCGCAGCGCGTCGACTACCTCCGGCGACGGCAACGGGCCCTGGCGCCCAACCCGCTGTTCGCCGGCATCGAATTGATCGAGGACCCCGGTGAGTTCGCCCGCCGGCTACCGTTCATGTCCGCCGGGCGCGACTTCTCCGAACCGACGGCGCTGAACTGGGCCGCCCACGGCACCGACGTCGACTTCGGTGCCCTGTCACGACAACTCGTCGGGTTCTGCGTGCGCGGCGGCGCGACCGCGTTGTTCGGTAACGAGGTCCGCAACCTGTCCCGCCAGCCCGACGGCACCTGGACGCTGCTGGTCCGCAACCGGCGCACCGGCGAAAAGCACCGGCTGAACGCCAAATTCGTCTTCGTCGGGGCCGGCGGTGACGCGCTGCCGCTATTGCAGAAGTCCGGCATCGGCGAGGTGAGAGGTTTCGCGGGATTCCCGATCGGCGGGCGGTTCCTGCGCGCCGACAACCCGGCGCTGACGGCCGAGCACCGCGCCAAGGTATACGGCGCGCCCGCGCCGGGCGCCCCGCCGCTGGGTGCGCTGCATCTCGACCTGCGCTATGTCAACGGCAAGCCGTGGCTGGTGTTCGGCCCGTACGCCGGCTGGTCGCCGAAGTTCTTGAAACACGGCCACTTCACCGATCTGCCCCGTTCGGTCAAGCCGAACAACCTGGCCTCCCTGGTCGGCGTCGGCATCACGCAGCTGACGCTGGTCAGGTACCTGGTCGGCCAGCTGCGGCTGTCCGTCCCGGACCGGCTGCGCATGCTGCGCGAATTCGCCCCCGGCGCACAGGGTTCGGATTGGGAGCCGACGGTGGCCGGTCAGCGGGTGCAGGTGATTCGGCGGGACAAACGCAAGGGCGGGGTGCTCGACTTCGATACCACGGTGGTGGGTGCGGCCGACGGAAGCATCGCGGGCCTGCTCGGCGGCTCTCCGGGGGCGTCGACCGCCGTGCCGATCATGCTCGGTGTGCTGGAACGCTGTTTTGCCACCCGCTTTCAGTCGTGGCTGCCCGCGCTCAAAGAGATGGTCCCGTCGCTGGGGGCGACGCTGTCGGATGAGCCGGCGCTGTACGACGAAGTCTTTTCCTGGGGAACGCGGGTTTTGGGGTTGAGCGATGCGGGCGTAGCTCCCGCAAGCGATGAGGAGGAGCGGCGCCAGTGACAGAAGCACTGCGACGTATTTGGGCTAAAGATCTTGACGCTCAAACACTTTACGAGTTACTCAAGCTGAGGGTGGAGGTATTCGTCGTCGAACAGGCGATCCCGTATCCGGAACTGGACGGGCGGGACCTGCTGGCCGAAACCCGGCACTTCTGGCTGGAAACGCCGGACGGCGAGGTGATCTCCACCCTGCGGCTGATGGAGGAGCACGCCGGGGGTGAAAAGGCGTTCCGGATCGGGCGACTGTGTACAAAACGCAATGCGCGCGGTCAGGGCCACACCACCCGGCTGCTGCGCGCGGCGCTGGCCGAGGTGGGTGACTACCCGTGCCGGATCAACGCGCAGACGTATCTGGCGGAGATGTACGCCCAGCACGGATTCGTGCGCGACGGCGACGATTTCCTTGACGACGGCGTTCCGCACGTGCCCATGCTGCGGCCCGGTTCGGGATTGGCGGCAAAACGGTGAAGCCCTACCCGTTCAGCGCGATCGTCGGGCACGATCAGCTGCGCCTGGCGCTCTTGCTGTGCGCCGTGCGCCCGGAGATCGGCGGCGCGCTGATCCGCGGCGAGAAGGGCACCGCCAAGTCGACGGCGGTGCGCGGCCTCGCGGCATTGCTGTCCGACGCCACCGGCAGCGACGCCGGGCTGGTCGAAATGCCGCTCGGGGCAACCGAAGACCGCGTGATCGGCTCGCTGGATCTGCAGCGGGTGCTGCGCGACGGCGAGCACGCGTTCTCGCCGGGCCTGCTGGCCCGGGCACACGGCGGGGTGCTGTACGTCGACGAGGTCAACCTGCTGCATGACCACCTGGTCGACGTGCTCCTCGACGCCGCGGCGATGGGCCGGGTGCACATCGAACGCGACGGCATCTCCCACTCGCATGAGGCCCGGTTCGTGTTGATCGGCACCATGAATCCTGAAGAGGGCGAACTGCGTCCGCAACTGCTGGATCGGTTCGGGCTCACCGTCGACGTCCACGCCTCGCGCGACGTCGACGTGCGGGTGCAGGTCATCCGGCAGCGGATGGCCTACGAGGCCGACCCGGAGGGTTTCGCCGCGCGCTACGCCGACGCCGACGCCGAGCTGGCCCGGCGCATCGCCGCGGCGCGCGCGCTCGTCGACGATGTGGTGTTGCCCGACAACGAATTACGGCGCATCGCGGCGCTGTGCGCGGCGTTCGACGTCGACGGGATGCGCGCCGATCTGGTGGTGGCCCGCACCGCCGTCGCGCATGCCGCCTGGCGCGGCGCGGACACCGTCGCGGAATCCGACATCCGGGTGGCCGCCGAACTGGCGTTGCCGCATCGGCGCCGCCGCGACCCGTTCGACGACCCGGGCATCGACCGCGACCAGCTGGACGAGGCCCTGGCGCGGGCCGGTTCCGACCCTGACCCCGACTCCAACCCCGAACCCGATCCCGACCCGCCCGGCGGTGGTCAGTCCACCGACGCGGAAGGAACTGCGTCGCAACAGAACTCGGCACGGGACGGCAAGCCGGCCCCGCCAAAGACCAGACCCAGTGCGCCGCCGTCGAAAACCTTTCCCACCCGCGCGCTGCGGGTTCCCGGTGTCGGCGAGGGCGCGCCCGGGCGGCGGTCCCGGGCCCGCAACGCCAGCGGCAGCGTCATCGCCGCCACCGACGCCGATGACGCGAGCTGCGGCGGCCACGGACTGCACCTGTTCGCCACCCTCCTGTCCGCCGCCGAGCGCGCCGGTTCCGGGCCGTTGCGGCCCCAGCCCGACGATCTGCGCCGCGCCGTGCGCGAGGGCCGCGAAGGCAATCTGGTGATCTTCGTCGTGGACGCGTCGGGTTCGATGGCCGCCCGCGATCGCATGGCCGCGGTCGGCGGCGCCACACTGTCGCTGCTGCGCGACGCGTATCAGCGGCGCGACAAGGTCGCCGTGATCACGTTCCGCCACCAGGAGGCGCGGCTGCTGTTGCCGCCGACCTCGTCGGCGCACATCGCCGGGCGGCGACTGGCGCGGTTCGACACCGGCGGCAAGACCCCGCTGGCCGAGGGCCTGCTGGCCGCGCGCGAGCTCATCGTGCGGGAGAAGGCCCGCGACCGGGCGCGGCGTCCCCTGGTGGTGGTGCTGACCGACGGCCGGGCCACCGCCGGGCCGGATCCGTTGGGCCGCACCCGGATCGCGGCGGCGAGGCTGGTCGCCGAGGGCGTGGCCGCCGTGGTGGTCGACTGCGAGACGTCCTTTGTGCGGCTGGGCCTGGCCGGGCAACTGGCCCGCCAGCTGGCCGCACCGGCGATCCGGCTGGAGCAGCTGCACGCCGATTCCCTGACGCGCGCGGTGCGCGACGCGGCCTGAGCGAAAGGGTTAAACGCTTATGCCACAGGGTGTTCCATTGCAGGTTCCCGATGACGGCCTGACCACGCGGGCGCGGCGCCACACGCCCGTGCTGGCTGTGCACACCGGCGCCGGCAAGGGAAAGTCCACGGCCGCATTTGGAATGGCGTTGCGGGCCTGGAACGCCGGCCTGTCGGTCGCGGTGTTTCAGTTCGTCAAAAGCGCCAAGTGGAAGGTGGGCGAGGAGGCGGTCTTCGGTCAGCTGGGCCAACTGCACGACCAGCACGGGATCGGTGGTTGTGTGGAATGGCACAAGATGGGCGCGGGCTGGTCCTGGACCCGCAAGGCGGGCAGCGACGTCGATCACGCGGCGGCCGCGGCCGACGGCTGGGCGGAGATCGCGCGCCGGCTGGTCGATCAGCGCCACGACTTCTACGTGCTGGACGAGTTCACCTATCCGCTGAAGTGGGGTTGGGTGGACGTCCACGAGGTGGTGCGGGCGCTGGCGGCGCGACCCGGTCATCAGCACGTGGTCGTCACCGGACGCGACGCCCCGCAGAGCCTGATCGACGCGGCCGACCTGGTGACCGAGATGGCGAAGGTCAAGCATCCGATGGACGTAGGACGCAAGGGGCAGAAGGGCATCGAGTGGTGAGTGTTCCCGCGGTGGTCATCGCCGCCCCAGCCTCGGGCAGCGGAAAGACCACGCTGGCAACGGGTTTGATCGGTGCCTTGCGGCAGGCGGGCCACGCGGTGGCGCCGTTCAAGGTGGGCCCGGACTTCATCGATCCCGGCTATCACGGCCTCGCCGCCGGCCGCCCCGGCCGCAACCTCGACCCGGTGCTGGTGGGGGAGGGTCTGATCGGCCCGCTGTACGCCCACGGCGCGCGTGGCGCGGACATCGCCGTGGTCGAAGGGGTGATGGGGCTGTTCGACGGCCGGATCGGGTCCGCTGCAACCACTCCCGCGGCGGGCTCGACGGCCCACGTGGCAGGCCTGCTGGCTGCACCCGTCGTTCTGGTCGTCGATGCGCGCGGGCAGAGCCAGAGCGTCGCCGCGCTGCTGCATGGCTTTTCCACTTTTGACACCGGTACCCGCGTGGCCGGGGTGATCCTGAACCGGGTCGGATCGGCCCGGCACGAGCAGGTGTTGCGGCAGGCCTGCGAGCACGCCGGCGTCCCGGTGCTGGGCGCCATTCCTCGGGTGGCCGAATTGGAGCTGCCCACAAGGTATTTGGGACTTGTCACCGCGGTGGAGTACGGGCAGCGGGCGCGGCTGGCGGTGGAGGCGATGACCGATTTGGTCGCTCGCCACGTCGACCTGGCGGCGGTCGTTACCGCCGCCGCAAGCCGGGTCGCGCAACCGCCCTGGGATCCGGCGGCGGTGGTCGGGGAGACGCCCGCCGGGCGTGCCACTGTCGCGATGGCGGCGGGCAAGGCATTCAGTTTCGGCTACGCAGAACACCGGGAACTGCTGGCCGCCGCCGGCGCCGATGTGGTCGAATTCGACCCGCTCGTCGACGCGTTGCCCAACGGCGCCGATGCGGTGTTGCTGCCCGGCGGTTTTCCCGAACAGTTCACCGCGGAGCTCTCGGCCAACGACGTCGTCCGCCGGCAGATCAAGGAGCTGGCCGCCGCGGGGGCGCCGATACACGCCGAGTGCGCGGGGCTGATCTACCTGGTCTCCGACCTCGACGGCCATCCGATGTGTGATGTGCTGGCCGGGCGGGCGCAATTCACGTCGCAGCTGACCCTGGCGTATCGCGATGCCGTCGCCGTGGCGGATTCGTCGTTGCACGCCGCGGGCCAGCGGGCGGTAGGGCACGAATTTCACCGCACCACAGTCACATTCAGCGACGATTATCAGCCGGCCTGGATGTACCGGGTCGACGGAGCCGCCCAGGGGAGCGCCGCCGTGCGTGACGGCGCCGTGCACGCCGGGGTGCACGCGTCTTATCTGCACACCCACCCGGCGGCCGCGCCGGAGGCGGTGGCGCGCTTCGTGGCACACGCTGACTCCCGGCTTCGCCGCGCTAGCGATCGCCACTAGATCGATGGTGGCGACCCGCGGCGCCCGGCTTCGCCGCGCTAGCGATCGCCACTAGATCGATGGTGGCGACCCGCGGCGCCCGGCTCCGCCGCGCTAGCGATCGCCACTAGATCGATGGTGGCGACTCGCGGCGCCCGGCTCCGCCGCGCTAGCGATCGCCACTAGGCTTGCCGGGTGACCGAGAGCGCCTACCTTGTTGGGCTGCGGCTGACCGGCAAGAAGGTCGTCGTGGTCGGCGGCGGCACCGTTGCCCAGCGCCGGTTACCCTTGCTCATCTCCAGCGGCGCCGACGTCCACGTCATCTCCCGCAGCGCCACCCGATCGGTCGAGGCGATGACGGGAATCACACTGGCACTGCGCGAATACCGCGACGGCGACCTCGACGGAGCCTGGTATGCGATCGCGGCCACCGACGACCCGCGCGTGAACGAGGCTGTGGTCGCCGAGGCCGAACGGCGCCGCATCTTCTGCGTTCGCGCCGACGTCGCCGTTGAGGGGACCGCCGTCACCCCAGCATCTTTCGACTACGCGGGGCTGTCGGTCGGCGTGCTGGCCGGTGGCGAGCACCGCCGGTCGGCGGCGATCCGCTCGGCCATCCGCGAGGCGCTGCAGACCGGGCTCATCACGCCCGAGAGCCCGGTGGGCTCCGACGTCGTCAAGGGCGGCGTCGCGCTGGTCGGCGGCGGGCCCGGCGACCCCGAACTCATCACCGTGCGCGGCCGCCGCCTGCTGGCCCAGGCCGACGTCGTGGTCGCCGACCGGCTGGCGCCACCGGAACTGCTCGCGGAACTGCCCCCGCACGTCGAAGTCATCGACGCCGCCAAGATCCCGTATGGGCGGGCGATGGCCCAGGATGCGATCAACGACGTGATGATCGAGCGCGCCCGCGCCGGCAGCTTCGTAGTTCGCCTGAAGGGCGGGGACCCCTTCGTGTTCGCCCGCGGCTACGAGGAGGTGCTGGCGTGCGCCGAGGCCGGGATTTCGGTGACCGTGGTGCCGGGTGTGACGAGCGCCATAGGAGTGCCCGCTTTAGCGGGCGTCCCGGTCACTCATCGGGCGATAAATCACGAGTTCGTGGTGGTCAGCGGGCATCTCCCACCCGGTCATCCCGAATCGTTAGTGAATTGGGATGCGCTGGCCGCAATGTCCGGCACCATTGTTTTGCTGATGGCCGTCGAGCGCATCGAACTTTTCGCCGAGGCGCTCCTCAAAGGCGGCCGACCTGCGGATACTCCGGTGTTGGTCGTTCAGCATGGAACGACCGCCGCTCAACACACTTTGCGGGCTACCCTCGCCGACACGCCCGAAAAGATCCGCGCCGACGGTATCCGACCTCCGGCGATCATCGTGATCGGCGCTGTGGCGGCTTTCGGGCTTTAAACGGTTCTTAAGATTACTGTAAGGTAACCCTTTATGACGGCTCTCAACGATGCAGAGCGCGCGGTGCAGAATCTTGCCTCGGCGCGCCCCGATCGTCCGGCCCCGGTGCGCGCGGCGGAGACCACCGCGAAAGCCCCGGCGGAGACCGCCTCAACGCGCATCAGCAAGTATTATCCGGCGTGGCTGCCCTCGCGGCGCTTCATCGCGGCCGTCATCGCCATCGGCGGCATGCAACTCCTCGCGACCATGGACAGCACCGTCGCCATCGTCGCGCTCCCCAAGATCCAAAACGAGCTGAGCCTGTCCGACGCCGGCCGCAGCTGGGTGATCACCGCCTACGTGCTGACGTTCGGCGGGCTGATGCTGCTCGGCGGTCGTCTCGGCGACACCATCGGGCGCAAGCGAACCTTCATCGTCGGTGTCGCGCTGTTCACCATCTCCTCCGTGCTGTGCGCGGTCGCCTGGGACGAGGCGACCATGGTCATCGCGCGACTGTCGCAGGGCGTCGGTTCCGCCATCGCCTCACCGACCGGCCTGGCGCTGGTGGCCACCACCTTCCCCAAGGGGCCGGCCCGTAACTTCGCGACCGCGGTGTTCGCCGCGATGACGGCGGTCGGCTCGGTGATGGGCCTGGTCGTCGGCGGGGCGCTTACCGAGGTGTCCTGGCGGCTGGCGTTCCTGGTGAACGTGCCGATCGGCTTGGTGATGATGTACCTGGCCCGCACCGCACTGCGGGAGACCAACCGCGAGCGGATGAAGCTCGACGCCACCGGGGCCATACTGGCCACCTTGGCCTGCACCGCGGCCGTATTCGCCTTTTCGATGGGGCCGGAAAAGGGCTGGATGTCGATCACCACCATCGGCTCGGGCGTGGTGGCGCTGGGTGCCGCGCTGGCCTTCGTCATCGTGGAGCGCACCGCCGAGAACCCCGTCGTTCCGTTCGGCCTGTTCCGTGATCGCAACCGGCTGGTCACCTTCACCGCGATCTTCCTGGCCGGCGGGCTGATGTTCAGCCTGACCGTGTGCATCGGCCTGTACGTGCAGGACATCCTCGGTTACAGCGCGCTGCGCGCGGGCGTCGGCTTCATCCCGTTCGTCATCGCGATGGGCATCGGCCTCGGCGTCTCCTCGCAGCTGGTGTCCCGGTTCTCCCCGCGGGTGCTGACCATCGGCGGCGGGATCCTGCTGTTCTGGGCGATGTTGTTCGGCTGGGCGTTCATGCACCGCGGGGCTGCTTACTTCCCCAACCTGGTGCTGCCCATCGTGGTCGGCGGCATCGGCATCGGCATGGCCGTCGTTCCCCTCACGCTGTCGGCCATCGCCGGTGTGGGCTTCGATCAGATCGGACCGGTATCGGCCGTCACGCTGATGCTGCAGAGCCTGGGTGGGCCGCTGGTGCTGGCCGTCGTCCAGGCGGTGATCACCTCGCGGACGCTGTATATGGGCGGCACCACCGGCCCGGTCAAGTTCATGAACGATGCGCAGTTGGCCGCGCTGGACAACGGCTACACCTACGGGCTGCTCTGGCTGGCCGGGGTGGCCGTCATCGTCGGCGGCGCGGCGCTGTTGATCGGCTACACCCCCGACCAGGTTGCGCACGCGCAAGAGGTCAAGGAAGCGATGGACGCCGGGGAGCTGTAGCTCACCGCAGGCGGGTTCGCAGTCACCGCTAGGCCCGATGGCGGTGACCCACTGCGCCCGGCTTCGCCGCGCTTGTGATCACCGCTAGGCTAGCCCGCTGTGATCACCCGGATGTCCCAATTGTTTTTGCGCACCTTGCGCGACGATCCCGCCGACGCCGAAGTCGCCAGCCACAAGCTGCTGATCCGGGCCGGCTACATCCGGCCCGTCGCGCCCGGCCTGTACAGCTGGTTGCCGCTCGGATTACGGGTGCTGCGCCGCATCGAGCGCATCGTCCGTGACGAGATGAATGCCATTGGCGGACAGGAGATCCTGTTTCCCGCGCTGCTGCCACGCGCGCCGTACGAGACGACGAACCGGTGGACGGAGTACGGCGACTCGGTGTTTCGGCTGCAGGATCGCCGCGGCAATGACTTCCTGCTGGGCCCCACCCACGAAGAGCTGTTCACCCTGACCGTCAAAGGTGAATACAGCTCCTACAAAGACTTTCCGGTCCTGCTCTATCAGATCCAGAACAAGTATCGCGACGAGGCGCGGCCGCGGGCCGGCATCCTGCGGGTCCGGGAGTTCGTGATGAAGGACTCCTATTCGTTCGACATCGACGACGCCGGACTCAAGGCCGCCTATCACGCGCACCGGGAGGCCTATCAGCGCATCTTCGCGCGCCTTCAGGTGCGCTACGTCATCGTCTCCGCGGTATCGGGGGCCATGGGCGGCAGCGCGTCGGAGGAGTTTCTGGCCGAAAGCGCCGTCGGGGAGGACACCTTCGTGCGGTGCCTGGAATCCGGCTACGCGGCCAACGTCGAGGCCGTCATCACCGCGCGCCCGGAGGCGCAGCCGATCGACGGGCTGCCCGAGGCGGTGGTGCACGACACGGGCGACACCCCGACCATCGCCACGCTGGTGGACTGGGCCAACCGGGCGGACCTGGGCCGCGCCGTCACCGCGGCCGACACGTTGAAGAACGTGCTGCTCAAGGTGCGTCAGCCCGGCGGGGAGTGGGAGCTGCTGGCCATCGGGGTGCCGGGTGACCGCGAGGTCGACGACAAACGGCTGGGCGCGGCGCTGGAACCGGCCGAATACGCGTTGCTCGACGACGCCGACTTCGCCAAGTATCCCTTCCTGGTGAAGGGATACATCGGCCCGAAAGGCTTGCAGGACAACGGTGTTCGCTATCTGGTCGACCCGCGGGTGGTGGACGGCACCAGCTGGATCACCGGGGCCGACGCGCCCGGGCGGCACGTCGTCGGGCTGGTCGCCGGCCGGGACTTCACCGCCGACGGCACCATCGAGGCCGCCGAGGTGCGCGACGGCGACCCCTCACCGGACGGCGCGGGTCCGCTGGTCTCGGCGCGTGGCATCGAGGTGGCGCACATCTTCCAGCTCGGCCGCAAATACACCGACGCCTTCACCGCCGACGTGCTCGGTGAGGACGGCAAGCCGGTCCGGCTGACCATGGGCTCCTACGGGCTCGGGGTGTCACGGATGGTGGCCGTCATCGCCGAGCAGCACCACGACGAACTGGGCCTGCGCTGGCCGTCGGCGGTCGCCCCGTTCGACGTGCATCTGGTGATCGCCAATAAGGACGCGGAGGCGCGTACCGGCGCCACCAACCTGGCCGACGAGCTGGACCGGTTGGGCGTCGAAGTGCTGCTCGACGACCGCCAGGCCTCACCCGGCGTGAAGTTCAAGGACGCCGAACTGCTCGGCGTCCCCTGGATCGTCGTGGTGGGCCGGGGCTGGGCGGACGGGGTGGTGGAGCTGCGCGACCGCTTCGGCGGCGAAACCCGCGAACTGGCCACCGGGCCGTCACTGGCCGCCGACATCGCGGCGGCCTGCTCGCCGAACAGGGGTTAGTCGTTGCCCCCGGGGAAGCTCGTCGTGATGGGCCAGGCGCCTAGCACGCGGCTCCACCGGGCGCCCATGACCGCGCTCTGCACCAGGGCCGTCGCGGCGAACGCGCGGTCGGCGCCGCTCTCGGCGTGCTCGGCGACGACGCGCCACGCCCCCGCGCCGTCGTTCTCCATCCGCGCGGCCAGGCGCGCGGCGTCGGCCGGGCCGCCGACCACCAGCGGCAGCTGGTAGCCCGCCGCGGCGACGGGAACGGTCACCTTGCGGGCATTGAGCATCGCGATGACGTCGTCACGGCGCTGGCGGTGCTGCGCGAGGGCCTCTACGACCATGTCGTTCACGCTGGGCGGGGACAGCGCCGAGACGATGCCGTAGCCGTAGATCGTCGAGTGCTCGATGGCCAGCGCGTCGCACAGCGCCGTGTTGTCGGCATCCTTGCCGGAGGTCATATCGACGGCCCCCCGGGCACGAGCGCGACCGTGTACGAGGCAGTGCAGGAGGCGGCGATCGAGGCCAGCAACCCGGCCCGATAGCCCGACTCGGTGCCCACCAGGCGGGTGGCGCTGTCGGCCGAGGCCCGCAGCGCGTTGATGACGTCGGACACCGGCGGCGGAGGCGGTGGCGGGCCGGCCGGCTGGGCCTGGCCCGGGTTGGGCGTCTCGCTCGTGGGGGAGGTGGCGAGCTTGCCGGCCGCGCGCGAGATCTCCGCGGACAGCGCGCGGGCATGCGCGGCGCGCTGGCTCGCCACCACGGTCAACGCGGCGGCGACCTGAGGCGGGTTCCCGATGGCCGCTGCGGCGGCACCCGCCAGCGCGCTGTCGTGCCGGGCCTGATCCAGCGGCCCCAGCAATTGCTCGACCGGCGGCGGTTTGGGCGCGGACTTGCCGCAGGCGGACACCACCGCCCCGAGCGCAGCCAAAGCCGCACCACCGGCGAGCACATCTCGCCTGTTGACGAACGGAACTGCGCTAGGCACAAAGACATCCTGCCATCGGCGCGCAGCCGGGCAAGATGCCAGGACGCGATCACGCCGTCAACCGCGATTCCTGGCGTATCGTGGATAGCTGGTTCTCGCAGAGGGCGGCCGCCGACAGCAACGTCAGCAACGGGCGTTCCTCCGCCGGGACACCGGAAGCCGCCTGCGAAGCCATCGGGGCGCCGACATCCGCCAGATGACCGGACAACTCAAGATGAGGAGCTCGCCGTGACCACCGGGCTACCGTCGCAGACGCAGGTGATCGAGCTACTCGGTGGAGAGTTTGCGCGCGCCGGATTCGAGATCGAAGACGTGGTCATCGACGCCCGGACCCGCCCCCCGCGAATCATGGTGATCGCCGACGGCGACAACGGCCTCGATCTGGACACGGCGGCCACGTTGTCCCGCTCGGCATCGGCACTGCTCGACGGCCTGGACACCATCGGCGACCAGTACGTGCTCGAGGTCTCCTCGCCCGGCGTGGACCGCCCGCTGACCAGCGCGAAGCACTTCCGCCGGGCGCGCGGCCGCAAGGTCGACGTCGTCCTATCGGACGGATCGACGCTGACCGGCCGGGTCGGCGAGACGGGCGATGGCGCGGTCGCACTGGTGGTGCGCGCGGGCCGGGATCTGGCGGTGCGCCAGATCCCCCTCGCCGACATCGTCAAAGCTGTTGTCCAAGTGGAGTTTTCGCCCCCTAACCAAGCGGAGCTGGAACTGGCGACCACGGGTCAGGCCCAAAGGACGGAGGAGCGGCGCCTATGAACATCGACATGGCCGCGCTGCATGCCATCGAGGTGGACCGCGGCATCTCGGTCAACGAGCTGCTCGAGACGATCAAATCGGCGCTGCTCACCGCCTACCGGCACACCGAAGGCCACCAGAACGACGCGCGGATCGAGATCGACCGCAAGACCGGTGTCGTGAAGGTGATGGCCCGGGAGACCGACGAAGACGACAACGTCATCAGCGAATGGGACGACACCCCCGAGGGTTTCGGCCGCATCGCCGCCACCACCGCCCGGCAGGTCATGCTGCAGCGGTTCCGGGACGCCGAAAACGAGCGGACCTACGGCGAGTTCTCCACCCGCGAGGGCGAGATCGTCGCCGGCGTCATCCAGCGCGACAGCCGGGCCAACGCGCGTGGCCTGGTGGTGGTCCGGATGGGCACCGAGACGAAGGCCTCCGAGGGCGTGATCCCGGCGGCCGAGCAGGTCCCCGGGGAAAGCTACGAACACGGCAACCGGGTGCGGTGCTACGTCATCGGGGTGACCCGCGGGGCCCGCGAGCCGCTGATCACGCTGTCGCGGACCCACCCCAACCTGGTCCGCAAGTTGTTCTCGCTGGAGGTCCCCGAGATCGCCGACGAGTCCGTCGAGATCGTGGCGGTGGCGCGGGAGGCCGGCCATCGGTCCAAGATCGCGGTGAAGTCCAACCTGCCCGGCCTGAACGCCAAGGGCGCCTGCATCGGTCCGATGGGGCAGCGGGTCCGCAACGTGATGAGCGAGCTCTCCGGCGAGAAGATCGACATCATCGACTACGACGAGGACCCCGCCCGCTTTGTCGCCAATGCGCTGTCGCCGGCGAAGGTGGTGTCGGTGTCGATCATCGACCAGGCCGCCCGCGCCGCCCGGGTGGTGGTGCCCGACTTCCAGTTGTCCTTGGCCATCGGCAAGGAAGGCCAGAACGCGCGCCTGGCCGCCCGGCTCACCGGGTGGCGCATCGACATCCGCGGCGACTCGCCCGCCGGGGCGGGCGGGCATCCGGAGAGCCAGTCCGAACACGGCGCCACCCACGGAATGGCCCGCGACCGCTAGCGGTCCGGCCGGGTCGCGCCGGCGCATGCTCGGGCGGTTCTGAGCTTCGATCCGGTGACGCTAGACTGAGCCGTGATCCAGCGCGAACTTTCGGCTCCCGAAATCACGTCGCACCGTCATGCGGGTGGACCCGTACGGACGTGCGTCGGGTGCCGGAAGCGAGAGCTGGCCGTCGAGTTGCTTCGAGTGGTGGCTGTGCCGAACGGGAACGGCGAATTCGCCGTGATCGTTGACACAGGCAAGAGCCTGCCGGGGCGGGGTGCATGGCTGCATCCCGGGCCGCAGTGCGCGCAACAGGCAATCCGGCGGCGGGCTTTCACCAGAGCGCTGCGCATCACCGGTTCACCGGATACATCCGCGGTGGTCGAGCACGTAGAGTTCCTGGGAGTCTCTAAATGCGCCCGATCTACCCGGCAACAGAACAGGTAGCAAAGAACATGAGCACACCGTGAAGTCCCGATGATTCGCATTCCTATGCGTTACAGCTAATTCCCGAGGCGCGGCCCCACGACTGTCGCCTCATAGACAGGAGATGTAGTGGCAGGTAAGGCCCGCGTACACGAGTTGGCTAAGGAACTCGGTGTCACCAGCAAGGAAGTCCTCGCCCGACTGAATGATCAGGGCGAATTCGTTAAATCAGCATCGTCGACGGTAGAAGCTCCGGTTGCTCGCCGGCTGCGCGAATCCTTCGGCGGCGGCAAGTCCGCCGAGAAGGCCCCCGCGAAGGCCGCGGCACAGGGCGGGGCCAAGGCGCCCGCCGCCAAGTCCCCCGACAAATCGCTCGACAAGGCCCTCGACAGCGCCATCGGCACCGCGGGCGGCAACGGCGAAGCGACCGCGACGCCCGCCAAGCCCGCCGCGCCCCAGGCCTCCGCGGCCGCGCCCACCGAGGCCCCAGCCCGTCCGGGCCCGGCCCCGGCCCGGCCCTCCGCCCCGGCCCCGGGACAGCCCAAACCACCCGCGCCCGGGCAGGCCGCCGGCCAGGCGCCGCGCCCCGGCGCGACGCCGGGCCCGCGTCCGGGCCCGATGCCCAAGCCCCGCGCCCCGCGCGTCGGCAACAACCCCTTCTCGTATTCGGCGCGTTTCGCCCGCTTCGACTTGCGGCCGCGTCGCGGCGCACCGCCGGGGCGACCGAACGCACCCGCGGCACCGCCGCGCTGGCCCGGACGGCCACCGCCGCCACCGCCTCCGGGACGGCCGCGGAAGCCGCCGCCCCTCCCGGGCGGGGCGCCGACGCCGCCGCCACCGCCGCGACGCCGGGCCCGCG
>NZ_LZLU01000010.1:0-35273 GCF_001673415.1 Mycobacterium sp. 1165196.3
GCAACTCAGCCAGTTTGCCCCGGGGCGCCTCGGAATCGAGTCGCCGGCGCGTCGCACGCCCCGGGCCGCCGTCGCCGGCGTGATGCCGCTGCAGCCAGCCGGTCACGGCCTCGACGTGTCGTTCCGACAGCGTCTTGGCGCGCGCCGAATCGCCGGCGGCGACGGCGGCCCGGGGCGTGCGACGCGCCGGCGACTCGATTCCGAGGCGCCCCGGGGCAAACTGGCTGAGTTGCTCGCGGCCACCATCGGTGACGACATCGCCGCCAGCGGTTGGCAGGTGGGTTCGGTCTTCGGCACCGAGACGGCTCTGCTGGAGCGCTACCGGGTGAGCCGCGCGGTGCTGCGCGAAGCGGTACGGCTGCTCGAATACCACTCGATAGCCCACATGCGCCGCGGCCCCGGCGGCGGGCTCGTCGTCGCCGAACCCGCGGCACAGGCCAGCATCGACACGATCGCGCTGTACCTGCAATACCGCGATCCGAGCCGCGAAGACCTGCGCTGCGTCCGCGACGCCATCGAGATCGACAACGTCACCAAGGTCGTCAAGCGGCTCGGCGAATCCGACGTCGCGGCGTTTCTGGCCACCCACCGGCACGGGTTGCCGGACAACTCCCGACAGACGGCCGACGAGGTGCGCCGGGCGATCGCGGAGGAGTTCGACTTCCACGTCGGCCTCGCGCAACTCGCCGGCAACGCAATGCTGGATCTGTTCCTGCGGATCATCGTCGAGTTGTTCCGGCGGCACTGGTCGAGCACCGGACAGGCGCTGCCGACCTGGTCCGACGTGCTCGCCGTGCACCACGCCCACCTGCGGATCGTCGAGGCGGTCGAGGCCGCCGACGACAGCGTCGCCTGCTATCGCCTCCGCCGTCATCTCGACGCCGCCGCCTCCTGGTGGCTGTAGCCGCCGCGGCGGCGGCCGTCGAAACGGCCCCGCCATATGAGGTGAACCTAAATGTGATCCGTTGCGCGGTATAGCGAAGGCCCGACTTGGGTACTGACACGGGGGAAAGGCGTCAGCCGATCCAGCAGGGGGTTGGCGTAAGTGATCGAAAGCGAGAGCGCTGAAGTGACGGCGGGTAACGAAACCAGACAATACGGTTTCGTCCACACCGCAGGGATTTACCACTCTCAGCAGGAGTTTGTGGACTTGGTGGGCCGCTTCGTCGGCGACGGTTTGGCGTTGGACGAGGCGGTGTTGCTTGCCGTGCCGCCCGAGCCGCTCGAGGTGCTGCGCGATGCGTTGTACGGCGGCGACCAGCTGCCCGCCGGCGTGCGCATGGTCGACGTCACTGAGGTGGCACGCAATCCGAGCCGGTTCATGGCGACGGAGGGCGCGTTCATCGACGAGCACCCGGAGCAGCGCGTGCGGATCGTCAGCCAGCTCGCGTGGCCCGGCCGCAGCGATGAGGAGTTCGTCGCCTGTATCGAGCACGAGGCTCTGGTCAACGAAGCCATGGACGGCTACCCGGCGACCAGCCTGTGCCTGTACGACGCCAGCCAGCTCGACGATGAGGTGCTGGCGGACGCGCGCGCGACCCATCCGCTGCTGTGGGAATCCGGTGCGCTGCAGCACAGCCCGGCGTATGCCCCCGGCGACGTCCTGGAACGCTGCAACCGGCCGCTGGCCGCCGGTCCCGGGGCCGTCACGTACATGGTCCGCAAATCGGCGGACCTTCGGCCCGCCCGGTCCTTTGCCGTCGACTACGCGGGCTGGATGGGGCTGTCCCAGGAAAGCATCGAAGATCTGCAACTGGTCGCCACCGAGTTGGCCACCAACAGCCTGATGTACACCGGGGGCGCCTGTCGGTTGGCCTTCTGGAAAGACGACGGCCATCTGGTCTGCGAGGCGCGCGACTCCGGACGACTCGACGACCCGCTGGTGGGCCGCCTGGACCCGGGCCCCTGCGGTCCCGCGAGTCGCGGTCTGTACCTCGTCAACGCCATATCGGATCTGGTGCGCACCCACAC
Source organism: Mycobacterium sp. 1165196.3 (assembly GCF_001673415.1). Classification (NCBI taxonomy): domain Bacteria; kingdom Bacillati; phylum Actinomycetota; class Actinomycetes; order Mycobacteriales; family Mycobacteriaceae; genus Mycobacterium; species Mycobacterium sp. 1165196.3. Next base: position 1,972 of record NZ_LZLU01000010.1, read on the forward strand.
CACCCGGACCGGTACGACGATCCAGGCGTATCTGCGGTTCGAGCCCGCCGCAGGGCCGGCCGGCTAGCCGTAGGGGTCCAGGCAAAAAGCGACCCGCCGAGACGTCAGTCCCAGCGGGTCGCTCGTTTTTCGGTCAGATGCCGAGGATGCCGCCTACGGTACCTAAGATTCCCCCGGTGCCGCCGCCGACGGTCCCGCCGAGGAGCCCGCCGCTTCCGGCTGCCGAAGTCGCGCACCCCGGTACTGCTAACACCACGGCCACCCCGAGGGCCGCGACGGCAGCTTTGAGGGTTTTCTTGGTGCTCTTCGCCTTCATGATCGTGCCTTCCATGTGAGGGGTAGTTGAACAGCCGTCTAATTGACTGTCGATCGCCGTCATACCCCCTGTTAAACATGGGTAAACCAAACTTTTAGGATTAATTTCTATATTTTTTTGTACGGTTCGTTTGTGGTCGGGCGGAAGTTGCAGGTGCGGCGCCCGGAGGTCTAATGTCAACGCTCGTGCGTCTTTTCGAGCGTTTCGTAGTAGCTAGCACCCGCAGCGGGTTCTGATCCTGACCGACCCCCCGCTGTGGGTCGGAAGTTACTGCCGTCGGTCGCTCCAGCAGACCAGAGAAGACCGGCACGATGACTTTTCCCGAGCGCCATCAGCTCCACTCTTTCCACCCCGCCAGCGCGTGGTTCGGCGAACGCTTCGGCGTCGCGTTGCCCCGCGGCCTGCGCGAACAGGCCGACACCATGCCCTGGGAGGGCTTCGTCGCGACCTACGGACGCAGCACCGGTCCACTGCGGCTCGGCCACTGGGAATGCGCCGACGCAGGTCGCGTCGCGACCCGGCTGGGCCCGCAGGCCCGCGACTTCCGGGCGGTGATCGCCGTGGGCGATCGCATCAGCACGCTCACCGCCGCCGCCGGTGGGCCGATCGCGGCGCTGACCGCGATGCTGCATGAGTGCGGGATGACGGTCGAGATCGTCCGATTTCATCAGATGCGGTCGGCGACCGGCACCGCCACGTTCATCCGCGGTGGCGACGGGGCGCGCACCGAATGGGCGATGGGCTGGTCGGACGATGCGACGCAGTCCGCGCTGCGCGCGGTGATCGCTTGCGCCAACCGGCTTTTCGCTCTCGAGTGAGGCGGCCGCTCTCGGCGATCACGGGGTGAGTTTCATGTGCGCTAGCGCCGGTGATAGCGCACATGAAACTCCGTCCCTACCCGACGGCAGCCACCGCCGGGGATGCTCTACAGCGGGCGCAGCACAATCGGCATGCCGTCCATCGGAATCGGCATGCCGCCGTAATCCCAGTGCGGCTGGTAGCCGGGCCGGGCCAGCTCCATGCGGTAGCGGCGCAGCAGCCGGTGCACGACGGTCTTGACCTCCAGCTGACCGAACACCATGCCGATGCACTTGTGCGCGCCACCGCCGAACGGCGCGAACGCATACCGGTGCCTCTTGTGCTCCGAGCGCGGTTCGGCGAACCTCTGCGGGTCGAATTTGTCTGGCTCCGTCCACAATTCGGACAGCCGGTGGTTCATGCCGGGCCAGATGGTGATGTTGGTTCCGGCCGGGATGTAGTGGCCCAGTAACTCGGTGTCGCGCACCGCCATCCGCATGTTGAACGGCAGCGGAGTCACCATGCGCAGCGACTCGTTCATGATGAGTTCGAGCGTTTCCAGCTTCTCCAGCGACTCGATGTCCAACGGCCCGTCGCCGAGGCGGGCGGACTCCTCGCGCGCCCGCTCCTGCCACTGCGGATTGGCGGCCATGTTGTAGACCATCGTGGTGGTCGTCGAGGTGGACGTGTCGTGGGCGGCCATCATCAAGAAGATCATGTGGTTGACGATGTCGGAGTCGGTGAAGCTGTTGCCGTCGTCGTCCTCGGTGTGGCACAGCACCGTGAGCATGTCGTTGCCGGTGGCGTTGCGGCGATCTCGCACCCGCTCGACGAAGTAGTCCTCCAGCAACTTGCGGGCCTTCAGGCCCCGCCACCATTTGAACGGCGGGATCGGCTGGCGGATGATGGCGCCGCCGGCTCGCGTCGTCGTGGTGAACGCCTGGTTGACCTTGGTGACCAGGTCGTGGTCGGACCCCGGCTCGTGACCCATGAACACCAGCGACGCGATGTCGAGGGTGAGCTCCTTCATCGCCGGGTGGAACAGGAACCGCGCGTCATTGGTCGGCCAGTTGGCGACGACGTCGGTCGCCACCCGATCGATGTGCTCGACATATCCGGTCAGCCGGCTGCGGGTGAAGGCCTCCTGCATGATCCGGCGGTGGTACATGTGCTCGTCGAAGTCGAGCATCATCAGGCCGCGGTTGAAGAACGGCCCGATCACCGGGTGCCAGCCCTTCTGCGAGAAGTCCTTGTTCCTGTTGGAGAAGACGGCCTGGGTGGCGTCGGGTCCCAGCGCGGTGACCGCCGGCATGATCGGCGAGTCCAGATAGATCAGCGGGCCGTGGTTTCGATAGAGGTGCAACGCATAGTCCGGGCCGCCGCGGAACAGCTCGATGATGTGGCCGAGGATCGGCAGCCCGGCGTCGCCCAGCACGGGTTTGAGGTCGCTGCCGGCCGGCGGTTCCGCCAGGATCTTGGTCTGCCACTCGTGGGCCAGCAGACGCTTCTCGATCGCCCCCATCCCCGGGATGGTCTGCAGTGTCGGGGTGAACCGGCGCCGCGCCTGATCCAACAGGTACTGCGGGGTGCTGATGGTGGCGGTCATAAACGCTCCTTTGCGTGCCCTCCCGGTGACGGCCGTCACTGATTCATAACCTTCGCTGAAAAACTTGACGGCTGTCAAGTTTGCTTTTCGGGCAGCGTGGTGCAAGGTCAGGGAGTGACCAGCGACCCCGCCACTCCCGAGCCGGGCGCCCGACGGCGTGGCGACAAGCAACGCCAGGCGATCGTGGCTGCGGTGCGTGAATTGCTGCAGGAAAAGCCTTTTGCGGAGCTGTCGGTCAGCACCATCAGCCTGCGGGCCGGGGTGGCCCGGTCCGGCTTCTATTTCTATTTCGACTCCAAATACGCGGTGCTGGCGCAACTGATGGCCGAAGCCACCGAGGAACTCGAAGAGCTCACGCAGTACTTCGCGCCACGCCAGCCGGGGGAGTCGCCCGAGGAGTTCGCCAAGCGGATGGTCGGCAGCGCGGCCGCGGTCTACGCGCACAACGACCCGCTGATGACCGCCTGCAACGAGGCCCGCCACACCGACGTCGAGATTCGCGACCTGCTGGACCAGCAGTTCGAGGTGGTGTTGGGCCAGATCGTCGCGATTGTGGAGGCCGAGATGAAGGCCGGAACCGCCAATCCGATCAGCGACGACCTGCCGACCCTGATCCGCACCCTGGCCGGCACCACCGCGCTGATGTTGACCGGCGACCCGGTGCTGGCCGGAGCCGACAGCGATCGGGACCGGCGGGTGCGCGTGCTCGAGCGGCTGTGGTTGCACGCGCTGTGGGCGGGCCGTCCCTAGCGCGGTGGTACCGCCGGTATCGTCACCGCCATGGCGCAGAGGGGATCCGGGCGGTCTTTCGCGGGGAAGCGGTGCCTGGTCACCGGTGCGGCCAGCGGCATCGGGCGTGCCACGGCGTTACGGCTGGCCGCGCAGGGCGCCGAACTTTATCTGACCGACCGGGATCGCGACGGCCTGGAGCAGACGGTCGCCGACGCGCGCGCACTGGGCGGTCAGGTCCCCGAGCATCGGGCCCTGGACATCGCCGACTACCAGCAGGTGGCGGCGTTCGCCGCCGACATCCACGCCGCACATCCCAGCATGGACGTCGTGCTGAACATCGCCGGCGTCTCGGCGTGGGGCACGGTCGACCGGCTCACCCACGAGCAGTGGAGCAAGATGATCGCCATCAACCTGATGGGCCCGATCCACGTCATCGAGACGTTCGTCCCGCCGATGGTGGCGGCCAAGCGCGGCGGGCATCTGGTCAACGTGTCCTCGGCGGCCGGGCTGGTGGCCCTGCCCTGGCATGCCGCCTACAGCGCCAGCAAGTACGGGCTGCGCGGCCTGTCGGAGGTGCTGCGCTTCGACCTGGCCCGCCACCGGATAGGCGTGTCGGTGGTGGTGCCCGGCGCGGTGAACACCCCGCTGGTGAACACCGTGGAGATCGCGGGCGTGGACCGCGAAGACCCCAACGTCGCGCGGTGGGTGCGCCGGTTCGCCGGCCATGCCGTGTCGCCGGAGAAGGCCGCCGACAAGATCCTGGCCGGGGTGGCCAAGAACCGATACCTGATCTACACCTCGGCCGACATCCGCGCGTTCTACGCCTTCAAAAGGCTTGCGTGGTGGCCCTATAGCGTGGCGATGCGCCAGGTGAATGTGATCTTCACCAAGGCGCTGCGGCCCGGCCCGCCGCTAGTCCGGCATGACCAGCTCGAGGCGCACCCCCAGCAAGCGGACCGGCCGGTCGAGCTCGAATAGGTCGAGCACCCGCAGGGCCGCGGCCACGATGACGTCGCGGTCGGTGCTGGGCGCGTCGAGCTTGCGAATCTTGGTGCGCGTGTAGAAGGTCGCGGTCCGTACGGTGACCGCCACCCGGGTCACGACCCGGCCCGCCGCCAGCACGTCCGTCAGCGCCTGTTCGGCCAAATCCGTTACGGCCGTGTCCATTTCGGAGCGATCGGTGAGATCGCGCGGGAAGGTGACGACGTGACTGCGCGAGCGCGGCACCCACGGCTCGGCGCTGACGTGGCTGTCGCCACCGCCCTTGGCCAACAGCAGCAGCCACAGCCCGGTGCGCGGGCCGAACGTCGCCGTCAGCAGCTCGGCGTCGCAGTGGGCCAGTTGCCGGACCGTCGTGATGTCAAGTTCGGCAAGCTTTTTCGCCGTCTTGGGGCCCACGCCCCATAGCGCGTCGACGGGGCGCTCGGCCATCACCGGCAGCCAGTTCGCATCGGTCAGCACAAAAATGCCGCCCGGTTTCGCGAATCCGGTGGCGACCTTGGCGCGCTGCTTGTTGTCGCTGATGCCGACCGAGCAGGACAGCCCGGTTTCCGAGGAGATGACGCTGCGGATCTGCTCGGCGACCTCGGCGGGGTCCTGTGCCGTCACCGCGACATAGGCCTCGTCCCAGCCCCACACTTCGACCGGATGGCCCAGATCGCGCAGCACCCCCATCACCTGATCGGAGGCCGCGTCGTAGGCGGCCGGATCCGAGGGTAGGAAGGTGGCCTCGGGGCAGCGGCGGGCGGCCGCGCGCAGCGGCATGCCCGCCCGCACACCGAACTCTCGGGCCTCGTACGAGGCGCAGGTGACGACCTTGCGCGGTTCGTTCGGGTCGCCGCTGCCGCCGACGATGACCGGCAGCCCGGCCAATTCGGGGTGGCGGCGCAACTCGACCGAGGCCAGGAACTGATCGAGGTCGACGTGCAGGACCCAATCCGTGGCGTTCACCGCCCGCACAGCTTGCGTGCCAGGCTCTCCCACGCGTCGCCCAACGTCGCCAGCGTGTGACCGCCCTCGGCCAGTTGATGTTCGACGTAATCGACGTCCAGCAGCGCGAGCAATGCGTCGGTCTGGGCATCGAGGTCGCCGGTGGAATCGGCCGCCTTGAGCAGCATCCGCACGTGCGTGCGTAACACCATCGCCGGTGCGTTGTGCCGGTTCTGCGGGTCGCGATTGGCGGCGGACAGCAGTTCGCAGTGGTCGTGAGCGAAACGGATCCGCTCGCGGCCGAACGCGACCAGCCGGTCCGCCGGGGGCGCGCCGGGGCCCAGGGGCGGCGGACCGAACAGGAACGCCTGCTGAACGGCCTGTTCGTCCTCGTCGAGCAGCACCATCATCAGACCGGCCCGGCTGCCGAAGCGGCGGAACAGCGTGCCCTTGCCCACCCCGGCGGCCGCGGCGATGTCGTCGGTGGTGACGGCGTCGGCGCCGCGCTCGGCGACCAGGTTTCGGGCAGCCTGGAGGAGCAGGGCGCGGTTGCGCGCCGCGTCGCCCCGTTCCTGGTGCACCACCTGGGGCGCGCACACGTGCAACTCACCGGACCGCTCGCTCACCCCTGCACTTTAACGCCGCCGGAATAAAGTGGACTACAGTCCGGTTAGGCCGTGCGAGGATGTACGCAACGATCGAAGGGAACCTGGGAACAGTGGCAATCAAAATCTTGGCGTTAGTGGGAAGCCTGCGGGCCGCGTCGATCAACCGCCAGATCGCCGAACTGGCGCGGGAGGTCGCCGCCGACGACGTGACCGTCACGATCTTCGAAGGCCTCGCGGAACTGCCCTTCTATAACGAAGAGATCGACGACGCGATGAACACCGGCGCGCCGCCGCTGGCCCCGGTGACCGCGCTGCGCGCCGCGGCCGCCGATGCCGACGCCGCCCTGGTGGTGACTCCCGAGTACAACGGCAGCTACCCGGCCGTCGTCAAGAACGCGATCGACTGGCTGTCGCGCCCGTTCGGCGACGGCGCGCTGAAAGGCAAGCCCCTGGCGGTCATCGGGGGATCCTTCGGCCAGTACGGCGGGGTGTGGGCGCACGACGACACCCGCAAGTCCTTCGGCATCGCCGGCGCACGGGTGGTCGAGGCGATCAAACTGTCGGTGCCGTTCAAGACCTTGGCGGGCAAGGCGCCCGCAGATCACGCCGACCTGTCCGCGAACGTGCGTGATGTGGTGGGCAAGCTGGCCGCCGAAGTCGGCTGATTGGCAGAAGTCAACAAGCCGCTCGCCGGGCGACCAGCGCGGTTGCCCTAACCGAATAGCAGAAGCCGCCAGGTCCGCCTGGCGGCTTTGCTGGCTGCGGATGGGTTCGTCGCCGCCGGCGGTGTTGTCGGTGGCCGCTGCTATACCAATCCCTATCGGAACCCCCGCCCCGGCGTGTGATCTGCGACACGCCGAGCGGGTGTCCGGATTTTTCCGCGACAAGGCTCACGACCAGGGAATTTCAAAATTGTTATTCAGAACATCTTGTATCTCGACAACTTGTCACCCACTAGGTGTAGTGTTTCGAGCACCGGCAGATCCCCGGGCCGCCGAGCCAGCCAGGCTCGGCGAACCCCCCGAAATCGGCACACACAGGTCGTTCGACCTCGCCCGCCGTACGACGGGAATCAGGGGGCCTGGCGGATCGCTGAACCTAGCAAAGACGCAGTCCAAAAGTAGTTGCCAGTCCATTGGGTCCCCCTCTTCCGCAAAGGAGCGGCATTCTATGAGCATCACCGTGTACACCAAGCCGGCATGCGTGCAGTGCAGCGCCACCTATAAGGCGCTCGACAAGCAGGGCATCGCCTACGAGAAGGTCGACATCTCGCTGGACGCCGAGGCGCGTGACTACGTGATGGCCCTGGGATACCTGCAGGCTCCCGTCGTGGTGGCCGGCAACGACCACTGGTCGGGTTTCCGCCCGGACCGCATCAAGGCGCTATCGGCGGCGGAACTGAGCGCGTAAGGCAAGACGTCAGGTAAGGAGGTTGCGGTGCCATGGACGTCAGGGGGCGCAACCCAGGTTCGACGAGTGGCGACCCGCTGCGCGCGGCTCGGGACCTGGTTGCCGCGTCCGCGGCATCGCCACTGGTCTATTTCTCCTCGGTGTCGGAGAACACCCACCGCTTCGTCGAGAAGCTGGGGATCCCCGCCACGCGGATCCCGCTGCATGGCCGCATCGAGGTAGACCAGCCCTACGTCCTCGTCCTGCCCACCTACGGCGGCGGCCGGGCCACCCCGGACCTCAACGCCGGCGGTTACGTGCCCAAGCAGGTCATCGCCTTTTTGAACAATGAGCACAACCGGTCGTTGATCCGCGGCGTCATCGCCGCGGGCAACAACAACTTCGGTGCCGAATTCGCCTACGCGGGCAACGTGATCTCGCGCAAGTGCGGCGTTCCGTACCTGTACCGCTTCGAACTCATGGGAACCCAGGACGACGTGGATGCCGTCCGCGCGGGCTTAGCCAATTTTTGGAAGGAACAGACGTGCCACCAACCGTCGCTGCAGAGCCTGTAACCACCGGAGCCCACGCGTTGCCGGGGGAGACGGATTACCACGCGCTCAACGCGATGCTGAATCTGTACGACGCGGACGGCAAGATTCAGTTCGACAAGGACCGCGAGGCCGCGCATCAGTACTTCCTGCAGCACGTCAACCAGAACACGGTGTTCTTCCACAATCAGGACGAGAAGCTCGACTACCTGATCAAGGAGAACTACTACGAGCGCGAGGTTCTCGACCAGTACAGCCGCAATTTCGTCAAGACGCTGCTGGACCGGGCCTACGCCAAGAAGTTCCGGTTCCCGACGTTTCTGGGCGCGTTCAAGTACTACACCTCCTACACGCTGAAGACGTTCGACGGGAAGCGCTACCTGGAGCGCTTCGAGGACCGCGTGGTCATGGTGGCGCTGACGCTGGCCGCCGGCGACACCGTGCTGGCCGAAAAGCTGGTCGACGAGATCATCGACGGGCGATTCCAGCCGGCCACCCCGACGTTTCTGAACTCGGGCAAAAAGCAGCGCGGCGAGCCGGTGAGCTGCTTTCTGCTGCGCATCGAGGACAACATGGAGTCGATCGGGCGATCGATCAACTCCGCGCTGCAGCTCTCCAAGCGTGGCGGGGGAGTTGCCCTGCTGCTGAGCAACATTCGCGAGCACGGCGCCCCGATCAAGAACATCGAGAACCAGTCCTCGGGCGTCATCCCGATCATGAAGCTGCTCGAGGACTCCTTCTCCTACGCCAACCAGCTCGGCGCGCGGCAGGGCGCCGGCGCGGTGTACCTGCATGCGCATCACCCGGACATCTACCGGTTCCTGGACACCAAGCGCGAGAACGCCGACGAGAAGATCCGCATCAAGACGCTGAGCCTGGGCGTGGTGATTCCCGACATCACCTTCGAGCTGGCCAAGAAGAACGAGGACATGTACCTGTTCTCGCCGTACGACGTCGAGCGGGTCTACGGCCTGCCGTTCGCCGACATCTCGGTTACCGAGAAGTACTACGAGATGGTCGACGACGCCCGCATCCGCAAGACCAAGATCAAGGCGCGCGAGTTCTTCCAGACGCTGGCCGAGCTGCAGTTCGAATCCGGCTACCCCTACATCATGTTCGAGGACACGGTGAACCGGGCGAACCCGATCGACGGCAAGATCACCCACTCGAACCTGTGCTCGGAGATCCTGCAGGTCTCCACGCCGTCGGTGTTCAACGATGACTTGTCGTATGCCAAAGTGGGCAAGGACATTTCGTGCAACCTGGGGTCGCTGAACATCGCCAAGACGATGGACTCGCCCGACTTCGCGCAGACCATCGAGGTCGCGATCCGGGCGCTGACGGCGGTGAGCGATCAGACCCACATCACCTCGGTGCCCTCAATCGAGCAGGGCAACAACGAGTCCCACGCGATCGGCCTCGGCCAGATGAACCTGCACGGTTACCTGGCCCGCGAGCGCATCCACTACGGCTCCGAAGAAGGCATCGACTTCACCAACATCTACTTCTACACCGTGCTCTACCACGCACTGCGCGCCTCGAACCGCATCGCGATCGAGCGGGGCAGCAAGTTCGGCGGCTTCGAGAAGTCGAAGTACGCCTCGGGTGAGTTCTTCGACAAGTACACCGAGCGGGTGTGGGAACCGGCCACCCCGCGGGTGCGCGAGATCTTCGCCGAGGCGGGCATTCGCATTCCCACGCAGGAGGATTGGCAGCGGCTGAAGGAGTCGGTGCAGCAGCACGGCATCTACAACCAGAACCTGCAGGCCGTCCCGCCGACGGGATCGATCAGCTACATCAACCACTCGACCAGCTCGATCCACCCGGTGGCGAGCAAGATCGAGATCCGCAAGGAAGGCAAGATCGGCCGTGTCTACTACCCGGCGCCGTATCTGACCAACGACAACCTGGAGTACTACCAGGACGCCTACGAGATCGGTTACGAGAAGATCATCGACACCTATGCCGCGGCCACCCAGCACGTGGACCAGGGCCTGTCGCTGACGCTGTTCTTCAAGGACACGGCCACCACTCGCGACGTGAACAAGGCGCAGATCTACGCCTGGCGCAAGGGAATCAAGACGCTGTACTACATCCGGCTGCGCCAGATGGCTTTGGAGGGAACAGAGGTCGAGGGCTGCGTGTCCTGCATGCTCTAACGCCCCGGCGCCCGGTGTAAAGCCGGGCGCCACCGCGTTTTCCGGCCACCGCCCGCGTAATCCGGGTAGACCGGCTGTCGTAGCCGCCCTAACTTTGCATCAGACAGCGACCCGAGCGACGCAGATTCGTTCGGGGGCCAGACGATGCAAAGGGGCGATCATGCCACGGACCCGTGACGATAGTTGGGACCTCAAGACCGGCGTAGGCGCGACGGCGACGATGGTGGCCGCGGCACGGGCGGTCGCCAGCAGGCAAACCGACCCGGTAATCAGGGATCCGTTCGCCGAGGTATTGGTCCGGGCGGTCGGACTACGATTGTTCACCCAAATAGTCGACGGCACAATCAGTTTCTCCGACCTCGATGTCGCCTGGATGCCCGCCTACTTCGGGATGCGCAGTAGCAGCCTCGATGACTTCGCCCTCGACGCGTGTCAGTCGGGCATTCGGCAAGCCGTGATCCTGGCCGCCGGATTGGATTGTCGCGCCTACCGGTTGGATTGGCCGTCGGCGATGTCCATCTACGAAGTCGACCAACCGCGGGTAATCGAGTGGAAGCGCAGCGTCCTGACCGGATTGGGCTGGCCGCCTGCAGACGGGCACCACTGCCTAGGCATCGATTTGCGCCAGGACTGGTCAACGGCATTGCGGCAAGCGGGTTTCGATGGCGCTCAGCCGACCGTCTGGATCGTCGAGGGCCTCCTCATCGGGTACCTACCGCCCGAGACACACGACGAGATACTCGACGCGATCACCACCTTGAGTGCCCCTGGCAGCCGGCTCGGGGCCGACTACATCGACAGCCCCCGGGCCGACGCGCTTGGCGATAACCTGCGAATGCACCATGCGATGTGGAATGAGCGGGACCCCGAAATAGACATGCGCGACCTGACTTTCGCCGGAAAGCACGCCGATCCGGTGGCGTATCTGGCCGAGCGTGGCTGGAAGGCAAGCAGTGCGGATCTCGACACCGTCTTTCGGGACGCCGGGCGACCCGCTCCCACCGGGGACGGCTTCGCCGAGCTTGCGAGTTTCACCCGGATGCTCAGCGGGTTGCGCACCTAGCCGTTTCGTCGCAGCTGCGTTCACTGTCATCCCCGCATGTCTTTCCTTGGCCCGCAGGAGGGGTCACACTCATGGTCGCGTCCGTACGTCGGCGGCTGGTCAGCAGGCTCTGGCTGCCCGCCCTGGTGGCCGTCGTGGTTGTCCTGGCTGCATTCATCATCGACTCCGCACACGGGATCTTCGGTTCCCAGGACCGAACTCGAAGTCCGGGCAACAAATTCTCGATAGCCCAGTTCAATCCCAAACGCATCGAATACGACATTTTCGGCGATCTCGCGGGGTGGGGAAGGGCCAGCTACTGGGACGTGAACTCCCGCCCCGTACTGGTCGACCTCGCGGCGCTGCCGTGGACACACACCGAAGTAACGGTCTTGACGACGGCCACCGCCGATATCGCCGCGCAGGTGGCAGGCGGCAACATCGGCTGCCGTATCACTGTCGACGGGCAGGTGCGTTCCGAACACACGGCAACCGGTGACCATGCCGGCGTATGGTGCCAGGTGCTGTCCGCATGAACCATAGTGACAACACGCGAAGGCCGTTCTTCGCCAAGGCCATTCGCAGGTTCGCCGTGCCCGTGGTGCTCGCGTGGATCGCCCTCATGGTTGTACTCAACACGGTCGTTCCGCAGCTGGAGCCGGTCACCGAAGCGAACCGGGGTCCGCTGGTCCCGGTCGACGCGCCATCGTCACAAGCACTCATCCACATCGGGCAGGTATTCAAAGAGTCCGACAGCAACAGCCTGGTGATGGTCGTGCTGGAAGGCGAACACAAGTTGGACGAAGGCGACCATGTGTTCTACAACGATCTGGTCGCAAAACTACGGCGCGACAAACACGTTCAATACGTGATGAACCTCTGGGGGCAGGGAACCACTGCCGCGGGGGTGCAGAGCAACGACGGAAAGGCGTCCTACACGCTGGTACGGACCGCCGGCAACCTCGGCTCGGCGGTCTCGGACGAGTCGATCAAGGCGGTGCGAGACCTGGTCTCGCAGAACAAAACCCCGCCCGGCCTGAAGGTCTACGTCTCGGGTTCGGCACCGCTGTCGGCGGATATGCTCGAAGCCGGTAACGAGAGCCTGATCATGATCATGTTCGTCACCATCGTCCTGATCACCGTGATGCTGCTGGTCGTCTACCGCTCGGTCTCGACCGCGCTGCTCGTCCTGCTCATGGTGATGCTGGAACTGAACTGCGGGCGGGGCTTGGTGTCCTTGTTGGCCTTCCACAAGCTCATCGGGATATCGGAGTTCGCGTCGAACCTCTTGGTATCCCTCATCCTCGGCGCGGGCACCGATTACGCGGTCTTCTTGATCGGCCGCTATCACGAAGCACGCCACGCTGGCGAAGACCGGGAAACCGCATACTATTCCGCAGTCAACGGCGTGTCGCACGTCATCCTGGGGTCTGGTCTTGCGGTTGCCGGCGCGACGTTCTGCCTCAAGTTCACCCGGCTCAATTACTTCAACACCTGTGGGATCCCCTGTGCCGTGGCAATGCTCACCGCGGTCAGCGCCGCCCTGACCTTCGGGCCGGCCGTGCTGGCACTCGGCAGCAGATTTGGGGTATTCGAACCGAAACGCCAAGGAGGCGCCGGCATTTGGCGCAAGATCGGCACGGTTACCGTCCGGTGGCCTGGCCGGGTCCTGTTGGCAAGTTGCCTGGTGGTGCTTGTGGGATCGCTGACGTTGCCCAGCTACCGGCCCAACTACGACGACCGCATCTACATCTCCGATGACAGCCCGTCGAAGCTGGGATATGCCGCGAGCGACAGGCACTTCCCGGTCAGCAGGCTCAACGGCGACATGCTCATGGTCGAGTCCGATCACGATATGCGTAACAGCACGGATATGATCGCATTGGATCGGGTGGCGCGCAGCGTCTTTCACACTCCGGGCGTGGGGTTGATCCAGAGCGTCACCAGGCCGCTGGGGACTCCGCTCGAGCATTCATCCTTCACCTACACAATGGGCTCGATGGGAACGAAGATCAAGGAGCTCGTGCCGTTCCTCACCGACCTGAACACCCGGCTGACCGACATGGCCGACATCACGAGTCGCATGACCGAACTGATGCGTCATCAGCAGCAATTGACGTCACAACAGGCCGGCGCGACGCATCTCGCCGCCAACGCCGCCCAGGGCATGAAAGACGTCACGGATGCGCTGCGGGACAACATCGCCGAGTTCGACGACGTCTGGCGTCCGGTCCGAAGCTACTTCTACTGGGAGAAGCATTGTTTCGACATCCCGCTCTGCTGGTCATTGCGATCGCTGTTCGACGCGACCGACAAGTTCGACCAGCTGGACGAGCAGATGGACAAGAATCTTCAAGCTGCACTGATCCAGGACTCGGTGCTGCCACAACTGGTCGAACTACTCAGCCGCAACGTCGATGAGCTCGACCAACTCCACCGGGTCATCCTGGCTGAGCACAGCACGATCGAACCCCAGTTGGCCCAACTCGACGAGCTGAGCCGCCAGATGATGGACCTGGGTTACGCTTTCGACAGTGCGAAGAACGACGAATTCTTCTACCTACCACCAGACGCCTTCGCGAATCCCTCTTTCCGGATCGACCTGAAATACTTCGTGTCTCCGGACGGCAAAGCCGCGCGATACATGATCTACCACGACGGTGAGGCGCTCACTGCGCAAGGCATCCAGCATGACCAGACCTATCTGGCGGCCGCGCAGGAGGCGCTGAAGGGCACCACCCTCAGTGGCGCCCGCGTCTATCTCGGCGGCGCGGCGACGACGTACTGGGACATCCAGGATGCGGCCAAAACGGACCTGATCATCGCGGCCACCGCGGCATTCGCGTTGATCTTCCTGGTGATGCTGCTCATCACACGAAGCGTGATCGCGGCGTTGGTCATCATCGGAACCGTCGCGTTTTCTTACTCGGGAGCGTTCGGCCTGTCGGTCCTGATCTGGCAGCACGTGCTCGGCATCCCGATGAGCTGGCTTGGCCTGCCGCTCACCTTCATCATCCTGGTTGCGGTCGGCTCTGACTACAACCTGCTGCTCATCGCCCGCTACCTCGAAGAAAGCCGAGCGGGCCTGAACACCGGTCTGATCAGAGCGGTCGCCAACTCGGGCAAGGTGGTCACCACCGCGGGCCTGGTCTTCGCCGTCACCATGATGGCGATGGTTTCCGGGAAGCTGGTCTCGGTGGGGGAAATGGGATCGACGATCGGGATCGGTTTGCTGCTCGACACTCTCATCGTGCGTTCGTTCGTCACCCCCGCGCTTGCCCGGCTCCTCGGACCCTTCTTCTGGTGGCCCCGACTGGTCCGCTCCAGGCCGGCGCGCGCCGCCACCGGGCGTCCGGTGATGCCGATCGAATACGCGGCTGTTCCTTGACGTCAGGGTGTCGCATTTCGTGGGCACAACGGCTCGATAGCCATGGGTGAATCGCGCTGCGCTGGTGCAGGCTTGATTGGCCCTTACCAAACGACGAGCGTGAACGAGGTGACACCGCTTGCAGGCGATTGCGCGCGCGACCGCGCCGCCGGCCTCCGCGGCCTTTCCCTCGTCGCGGCGCCCTCCGCGCCTGCCGGCGAAACCGACGACGTCAGCCGTCGGGCGGGGCTTGAGCGTGCTTGAAATGGCGACGGCGATCCACGAACGGGCCACAGCCTGATGATCGACGGCCTGCGCATCCGGATCGACACCTCGGATCCGGACGACGCGAGAACTCAAGTCGCGTCTGTCTACTGTCCCCATCGCCTCGCTGTAAAAGGCAGGTTATCGGCGTTCCGGGCCCGGCACGCCGAGGGCGGCACCACTGGGCTAGGCGTCTACGCCCTCTCGTATGGGTCGGCTACAACCCTGATGGAATCGTCGACGTTCGACGACTTCGTCCTGGTTTCCCAGCAGATCAGCGGGCGGTTTGCGGCCCGTGCCGCGAGTGGGGAACGGTTGCTGCTGCCCGGCGAACATGTCGTGCTGGACGCGCACACCGCGTATCAGTTGCGTTGGGAAGAGAACTGCAACCTCTTCCATGTGCGGATCGGCCGCACCGAGTTCGAGGCGGCGGTTGGTGAATTCACCGGCGCGGGCGAGCCGGCCGCGGTCCGATTCCCGTTGGACCGGCACGCCTCCCGGGCGGGAACGGTGGCCGTTGCGAAGGTGATGCAGTTCCTGCTCCGCAACGCCGGACCGAACGGGCTCCTCACGTCCGAGACATTGCTGTCCGCCCAGATACGTCGCATGTTGATAGCGAGCATCGTGGAGGCCTACGCCGGCATTTTTCCGGCGGCCGATGCGGGTCCGAGTGGCCGCGTCGAACCTCCGGCCGTTCGGCGTGCGATCGCCTACCTCGAGGACGCGGCCGCTGAGGACATCAGGATCGGTGACGTCGCGGCCGCAGCACGGTTGAGCACTCGTGCCCTCCAGGAGGCCTTTCGTAGGCACCTGGACACGACTCCCATGGCACACCTGAAGTCGATCCGCCTCGCGCGAGCGCACGCGGAGCTCAGGCAGTCATCAGTCGAGGACGGGACGACGGTGGCCGCCGTCGCATACCGCTGGGGTTTCGGCAATCTCGGCCGGTTCGCGGCCGACTACCGGCGGGAGTTCGGCCGCTCACCGAGCGAGGTACTGCACGGGCCGTAGCGACGCATCGGCGGAACAGAAGTCGAGGGCTGCGTGTCCTGCATGCTCGAGGACCGCGACCGATCAAAGGTTCTCGGCGCCCCAGTTGGCCAGCCGGCGTTCGCGTTCGGTTGAGTCGATGTCTTCGACCCGCGTCATGATCGACCACCGCTGCCCGAACGGGTCTGTGATGGACCCGAACCGGTCGCCGGTGACGAAGGTCTGGGCCGCCTCCCGCAGTGTGGCCCCCGCGTTCTGGGCCCGCGCCAGCACGGCGTCGACGTCCGCGCAGTAGAGCGCGATCGAGTGGGTGACCGCCTCGGTGCGGCTCGGGGCTTCAAGCTGATAGCTGGGGTTGGGGTCGGACAGCTGCAACCTGCCGCGCCCGAAGTCCAACTCCGCGTGCGCGACCGTGCCATCGGGCCCGAGCATCTTCTCGACGAGTGCCGCGCCGAAGACGTCGGTGTAGAACTCGATGGCGGCTGCGGCTCCGTCGACAACGAGAAAAGGGGTCAAACTCGTGTAGCCCTCGGGGATCGGTTCGGGATTCATGTCGTTCAGCTTGGCTAGATTCGTCGCGTGGACGCTTGTAAAAACACGCCACCGGCGGGAGCGCCGGAGCCCGGTGTGGTCGGGCGGGCTGCCACCGGCTCGATATTCGAGCTCGACCGCACGGTGCCCTCGGTGGCGGCTGCCGAATTCGTCGAGCACTTCTGGTCGGTGCGCTGGGACCTGACCGGGCGGACCCCGCAGGAAAGCTTGGTCATCACTTTCCCATCCATCAATCTCACCCATGAGTGGGGCACCGACTCACCCCGCCATGGGTTCACCCTGCCGGCCACCTTGGTGCACGGCGTGGTTCAGCGGATCTTCGCCATCGAGTTGTCGGGACGCGGCGCGGTGGTCGGCGCGCGCTTCCGGCCGGGCGGATTCACCGCCCGATTCCGACGCGATGCAAGCGCGCTGACCGGCCGGGTTGTGTGCGTCGATGACGACTTATTCGACAGCCCAGCGCTTTTCGACGATGATATCGATGGCACGACCGCGCAACTGGACGCCATGATCGGGACACGCACCGACCCCGACCCGACCTATACGTCACTCAACGCGCTGCTAGACCGGATCCGTGACGACGACGCCATCCAGCGAGTACAGCACGTGATGGCGTGCTCACCGTGGAGCGTGCGAACCACCCAGCGGGTTTTCCGCCACTACGTCGGGGTTCCGGTCAAATGGGTCCTGTGCCGTTACCGCCTGCAGCAGGCGGCGTTGGCAATCGAGACCGATCGATCCGTCGATCTGGCCGATCTGGCGGTTCGCCTCGGCTGGTATGACCAAGCCCACTTCACCAACGACTTCCGCTCGATGCTCGGCTGCAGTCCCGGTGAGTACGCCCAGCGATACGCCTGAACGGGCACGCCCAGCCGTTTGATCGGGCAGTCTGCCCAGGTCAGCGCCCGTCGCGCGGTACAGTGCTTGATGTGGTGAGAATTCCTCGGCCTCCTAGACCCCACCCGGCTGTCAAGCCTGGGGCCAAGGTCGACGCGCGCAGCGAGCGCTGGCGCGAGCACCGCAAGAAAGTGCGCAGCGAAATCGTCGACGCGGCCTTCCGCGCCATCGACCGGCTCGGCCCCGAACTGTCCGTGCGGGAAATCGCCGAGGAGGCCGGCACCGCCAAGCCGAAGATCTACCGGCACTTCCACGACAAGTCGGACCTGTTCCAGGCGATCGGGGAGCGGCTACGCGACATGCTGTGGGCCGCGATCTTCGCGTCCATCGACCTGAAAACGGACTCGGCCCGTGAGGTGATCCGGCGCAGCGTCGAGGAGTACGTGATCCTGGTCGACAAGCACCCCAATGTGCTGCGCGTCTTCATCCAGGGCCGCTCGGCGGCCAGCCCCCAGATCCTGGACGAGGGACGCGGCATCACCCTGGCCGTGGCCGACATGTTCG
This sequence comes from Mycobacterium sp. 1165196.3, assembly GCF_001673415.1. Taxonomy (NCBI): domain Bacteria; kingdom Bacillati; phylum Actinomycetota; class Actinomycetes; order Mycobacteriales; family Mycobacteriaceae; genus Mycobacterium; species Mycobacterium sp. 1165196.3. Next base: position 19,676 of record NZ_LZLU01000010.1, read on the forward strand.
ACAACGAGCTGCGCGAGATGGAACTCGACCACGCGGCGGTCGAACTGGCCGGCAACGCGGCGTTCGGCTGCGCCGCGTCGGCCACGGAGTGGTGGCTGGGCCCCGAGCCGGACAGCCCCCGGCTGATGTCGCGCGAGCAGTTCGTCGCGCACCTGACCACCATCATGATGGGGGTCATCGTCGGGACCGCCGAGGCGCTGGGCATCACGATGAATCCTGACCTGCCGATTCACGACATGGTGACCGTCAAGCCGGCCGTGGGCTGAGCGCGGTTCCGCGTTGACAACCGCCGCGGCCATCGATAACACTCGTCCAAACCGATACCCTGGGTACTGGGTATCTGCGCCGGCCGGGGCCGCAGCCGAAGACGCCGGCTGACGCCGACCCGCGACACGCCTGGATAGAAGGACCGATCGACCGTGACCGACGTCGTGACACAAACCGAGACAACCCCTGCGGCCAGCGCCTCGAAGCCCGTGCACACGCGCGCCGTCATCATCGGGACCGGGTTCTCCGGTCTGGGGATGGCGATCGCGCTGCAAAAGCAGGGCGTCGGCTTCGTCATCCTGGAAAAGGCCGGCGACATCGGCGGCACCTGGCGGGACAACAGCTATCCGGGGTGCGCCTGCGACATCCCGTCGCACCTCTATTCGTTCTCGTTCGAGCCCAAGCCCGACTGGAAGAACCCGTTCTCCTTTCAGCCCGAGATCTGGGACTACCTCAAGGGCGTCACCGAGAAGTACGGGCTGCGCCGCTACATCGAGTTCGACTCGCTGGTCGATCGGGCCCATTGGGACGATGACGAGAACCGCTGGCACGTGTTCACCGCCGACGGGCGCGAATACGTCGCCCAGTTCCTGATCTCGGGTGCGGGCGCGCTGCACATCCCGTCCATGCCCGACATCGAAGGCCGCGACGAGTTTGCCGGCGCCGCTTTCCATTCCGCCGAGTGGGACCACAGCGTCGACCTGACCGGCAAGCGGGTGGCCGTCATCGGGACCGGCGCCAGTGCGATCCAGATCGTGCCGGAGATCGTCGGGAAGGTCGCCGAACTTCAGCTCTACCAACGCACTCCGCCGTGGGTGGTGCCGCGGTCGAACCCCGAGATTCCGCCGGCGGTGCGCCGGGCCATGGAGAACGTGCCCGGGCTGCGCGCGCTGGTGCGGCTCGCGATCTACTGGGGGCAGGAAGCGCTGGCCTTCGGCATGACCAAGCGGCCGAACCTGCTCAAGTTCATCGAGTCCTACTGCAAATACAACATTCGCCGGGCGGTCAAGGACAAGGAGTTGCGGCGCAAGCTGATCCCGAACTACCGCATCGGGTGCAAGCGAATCCTGAACTCCTCCACCTATTACGGCGCGGTCGCGGACCCGAAGACCGAACTGGTCACCGACCACATCTCGCGGATTACCGCCGACGGCATCGTCACCGCCGACGGCACCCACCGGCCCGCCGACGTGATCGTGTACGCCACCGGCTTCCACGTCACCGACTCCTACACCTACGTCCAGATCAAGGGGCTGCACGGCGAGGACCTGGTGGACCGCTGGAACCGCGAGGGCATCGGCGCGCACCGCGGCATCACCGTCGCCGACGTGCCCAACCTGTTCTTCCTGCTGGGACCCAACACCGGGCTGGGACACAACTCGGTGGTGTTCATGATCGAATCCCAAATCCGTTACGTCGCAGACGCGATCGCGACCTGCGACAAGCTGGGTGCCCAGGCGCTGGCCCCGACCCGCGCCGCCCAGGACAAGTTCAACGACGAGCTGCAGCGCAGGCTGGGCCCCTCGGTGTGGAACAGCGGTGGCTGCAGCAGCTGGTATCTGGACGAGCACGGCAAGAACACCGTGCTCTGGGGCGGCTACACCTGGGAGTACTGGCGGGCGACCCGTTCGGTGAAGCGGGACGAATACCAGTTCTACGGCGTCAACACGGGCGAGCGGGCGGCGGTCTAAAGGCCGACCGAAGTTGTTGCGGCGCTGCGTTGTTCGCGGGCCTGCGACTTCCTGGCGAAGGATCGCAGGTTCTGCCGCACGATGCGGTCCAGCCCCCGGTCGGACACCACGCGGTTGATCCACAACAGGATTGCGGCGTCGCGTCCGATGGTGTAGCGCGTGCGTGGACGCGGTGCGGTCGCGGCCTTGGCGACCACCTTCGCGGCGTGTTCGGCCGAAACGCCCTCCTCGCCGAACGACCGGGCTTGCGCCGTGACGGCCCCGATGAGATCGCCGTAGCGGGCGAGTTGCGCCTCGGTCAGGCTGGCCATCAGGCCCTCGGCGGTGCTGATGCCGCGCTCGGCCATCTCGGTCTTGACCGCGCCGGGTTCGACGACGACCACCTTGATGCCGAGTTCGGCGACCTCCCGCCGCAACGCGTCACTGGCGGCTTCCAGGGCGAACTTCGAACCGGCATACGCGCCATACGTCGGCAACACCACCTTGCCGCCGACCGAGCTGATGTTGACGACGGTGCCTCCGCTGAGCAGCAGGGCCGGCAACAGCTTCTGGGTCATCGCGATGTGGCCGAAGAGGTTTACCTCGAATTGCCGGCGCCACTGGTCGATCGGCAGCGTTTCGACTGGAGAATTGACCGCGATGCCGGCGTTGTTGACCAGCGCGCGCAGGGGACGGCGCAGCGGATCGCGCGCGACGCGGTCGGCGATGGCGGCCACGTCCGTTTCCATCGTGATGTCCAGGATGTGCGGCTCGATGTTTTGTGCGCGCAGCGCCTCGGCGTCCGCGTCGCGGCGCACACCGGCCAGCACATGAAAACCCTTGCGGGCCAATTCTCGGGCGGTGGCCGCGCCGATGCCGGTCGAGGCGCCGGTGACGACGATCAGCTCATTACGGTTGGCGCGATTCGACGACATCATGGGGTTCTCCGATCGAGGGGACCTAGTTTGAGTTGACGCTGTCATCTCAACTTAGCAGTCGAGTTGACATTGTCAACCCAACGACCGGCTTATGCTCTGCGGGTGACGACAAGGGCCGAAAGCGCGGCGGCGACGCGCCGTTCGTTGGTCGAGGCGGCGGGGGTGTTGCTCGACCTCGGCGGTGTCGACGCGGTGACGCTGCGCGAGGTCGGCGCCCGCAGCGGCGTGTCGCGCTCGGCGGCGTATCGGCACTTTGCCGACAAGGAGTCTCTGCTCGCCGAGTTGGCCACCAACGCACTGCGCGAACTGGGTGACGCGCTCGAAGCGTTGGTGGGTAGCGAAGATTCGCCGCAGGAATGTCTGCGGTCGGCCCTGCTGTCGCTGATCGACATCGGCCGCACCCGCCCGCATCTCTACCGCCTGATGTTCACCCCGCCGGCGGGTGACCCGACCGCGGCGATGCAGGCGGCCCAACGCACGCAGGAGCTGTTTCTTCAAATGGTCGGTCGCATCACCGGTCCGCAGCAGGCCCCGCGCTACGGGGCGCTCATTTTGACGAGCGCGCATGGCATTACGGGCCTCGACTTGAGTGGCCACATGGATCTGGACAAGTGGCACACCAGCGCCGAGGAACTCGTCGACACGCTTATTTCGGTGTTGCCAAAAGCCGGATGAAAGCCTGCGCGGCCGCATCCACGCCGGCCTCGTCGGCGGTCGCGACGAGATCCAGCAGCAGGCCGCGTGCGACGGCCAACCCGAGCCGGGCCAAGGCGGGATCGACCGGAGCCTCGGCGATCGCGTCGACCTCGGCCAGCCAACTCTCGACGGCCCCGGGAACCATTCGGGCAAAAGGCTTTTCGCCCTGGGCGGCGCGGGCGTAGCACTCGAAGAACAAGCGCTCGGCTTGGCGCAGCTCGGGTCGACGCAGGTCGGCCCACATCGCCGCGAAGCCCTCGGCAGGGCCGGTCGGCAGTTCGGACAGCACACCCATCTGCCGGTGCTCGACCGCCTCGACGATTGCCAGGAGCAGGTCTTCGCGAGAGCCGAAGTGGTGCAACAGCATTCGGTGGCTGGTGCCCACTGCGGCGGCCACCTCGCGCAGGGACCGGTCGCCGATGCCGCCGGTGGCGAACTCGGCGACGAGTGCCTCGAGGAGCTGTTGGCGCCGCCCGGTGTCAGGGGTGCGCGCCATCGGCGCGGCTGAGCTGCTCGGCGCGGGCCTTGAGGCCTTGGGCTTCCAGGTCGAGGAAGCGCTTGGTCTTCTTGATCATCAACCGCCCGACGAGGGCCCCCAGCGCGCCGCCCTGGTCGAGTTGCTGGCGCACCAACGTGCGGCCGCCGGGTTGGGCGATGACGTCGTGGCGTGCGCGCACCCGCACTCCGGGCGAGCGCTGCACCCAGGTCCAGGACCTGCCGGGGTCGAGCTCGGTGACCCGCCACTTCAGCTTCGACATGCCGGGCTGCTTGATCGCGAAGCGCCTGCCGACGGCGAGGGCCGCGCCGTCCAGCCCGGTCAGGGAGGTGACCGAGGCGGTCCAGTCCGGCCAGTGCTCGACGTCGGTGAAGACGTCCCAGACGAGTCGGGGCGGTGCGTCGATCTCGACGCTGTCTTCGGTAAACATGTACCAAATGGTACATCCTTGGCGCGCGATACTGGAGAACGGAATGGAACCGACGGTGCGCCGGGGGGCGCTTGCGACACGCAAACACAAGTTGTTGTGTTGCCGTCGCTTGTCGCACCCCAGGGGTAGTGTCTGGAGCCTGAGATTCATCCAGCAAAACGGCGTGTGAAGTGGGGTTCTGGTGTCCGAAAACATGAAGCTGATCGACCGCGTTTCGGCGATCAACTGGAACCGGCTGCAAGACGACAAGGACGCCGAGGTCTGGGACCGGCTGACCGGCAACTTCTGGCTGCCGGAGAAGGTGCCGGTGTCCAACGACCTGCCGTCATGGGGCACCCTGACCGCCCACGAGAAGCAGATGACCATGCGCGTGTTCACCGGCCTGACCCTGTTGGACACCATCCAGGGCACGGTCGGGGCGGTCAGCCTAATCCCCGACGCGCTGACCCCGCACGAGGAAGCGGTGTACACCAACATCGCGTTCATGGAGTCGGTGCACGCCCGCAGCTACAGCAACATCTTCTCCACGCTGTGCTCGACCGCCGAGATCGACGACGCCTTCCGCTGGTCGGAGGAGAACCCCAACCTGCAGCGCAAGGCCGAGATCGTCATGCAGTACTACAAGGGCGACGAGCCGCTCAAGCGCAAGGTCGCCTCCACGCTGCTGGAGAGCTTCCTGTTCTACTCCGGCTTCTACCTACCGATGTACTGGTCGAGCAGGGCCAAGCTGACCAACACCGCCGACATGATCCGGCTGATCATCCGCGACGAGGCCGTGCACGGCTATTACATCGGCTATAAGTTCCAGCGCGGCCTGGCCCTGGTGGACGACGCGCGCAAGCAGGAGCTCAAGGACTACACCTACGAGTTGCTCTTCGAGCTCTACGACAACGAGGTGGAGTACACCCAGGACCTCTACGACGAGGTCGGGCTGACCGAGGACGTCAAGAAGTTCCTGCGCTACAACGCCAACAAGGCGCTGATGAACCTCGGCTACGAGGCGCTGTTTCCGCGCGACGAGACCGACGTCAACCCGGCGATCCTGTCGGCGCTGTCACCCAACGCCGACGAGAACCACGACTTCTTCTCCGGCTCGGGCTCGTCCTACGTGATCGGCAAGGCCGTCGTCACCGAGGACGAGGACTGGGACTTCTAGCAACCGCAGCTCGCATAGCTGGTCTGTCTTGCACGGCCGGCCGGCCGGAGACTTATTGGTCCGCTCCATACGCCGCGCGGGAGTTTTTACAAACACAGTTGTAATTAGATGCGGGAGCGATTACGCTGCCATCGACGAATCGGGACACGTCGCCAAACATCTGGGTCGCCAATAGGGGGAAGTTTGGGAAGTATGTTGTTCCGCGTAGCTACCGTCACCGCAAAGATCGTCACTGCCGCCTTATGACCGTCGCGTTGCTGACCCAGCATCTGTACGAGTTTGCCGTCGAATTGCGCCGATTGGCCTACACCATGCCTGGTGGGTATGAAGACCCGCTGATCCAGCTGAGCGAGCGGATGGTCCACTGCGCCACCGAGCAGAGCTCGGAAGGTGTCGGCTAGCTCGGCCGATCACTGTCGCCTCGTTAAGCAGTTACTAGCGACTGGCAAACGCGCATTGGGTTTCCCGCGATCTGCTTTCTCACGATTGTGGATACCAGCCGATTATTGACTCGACCGCTAATAAGCCCGAAGCGGAAAATACCCGTACCCGATTTACCGCGGGCCTCCGACGTTGCTTTGTAGCCCGCACTGCTTGGCTTCCCGCGCGATCACTCGCATTAGCCGCCAGCGGCACGTCGGCTAGATCTGCAATGACGTTCTCATGCACGTTCCTCGACGCGAGGACGAGGGCCGGACTGCTGGGCGGTTCGACCGCGGCGCTCGGTTTCCCGCGTGGCCCGCCCGGGTATCTGGCACGCGAAATCGTTTCTGGACGGGAGAGCCACGTGACCACCGCCGAACAGCCGCCGCCAGAGGGCGACGAACAACCGCCCCAAGCCACCGACGACGAAGAGGGCTCCGACGTGGAGTCCACGGAGCCCTCATCCACGGGAAGTGACGCTCCAACCGCCGGCGAATGAGGCGCCGGCCAGCCGATATGAGCCCGCGGCCCGACGGCTATGCGCTCTGCCGGTGCTGCTGGCGGGTCTGGTTAACGAGATTGATGCCGACAGCTGCGCCGCCCAATATTGCTGCGGGAAGGGCGATTTCGAGCTGTCCTGTCGTCGCGCCGATCGTGGCCAGCAGTCCCAGGCCCCCAGCAATCATGTTGAGGTTTCCGGCCACTCTGTTTGTCCGCTGGTGCTGATAGGCGCCGACCCCGATCTCGCCGACCCCGAGTATCCCGGAGACGATGAGCGGCGCGCCCGTCGCGGTCATTGCGGTGGCGATTACATCGAGTTGCACTTGTCTCCCAGACGATTACGACTGAACCATCAATTGCTCGTACAAGTCCTGCATACCCAATCGTCGCGTCGCTCCAAAGGCCATCGCCCCTCCGGGCCGCGCAGTTTCGCATATCGGCCTTCGCAGGGACGCCATGATTCGTTTCGTGACTGCCGCTGTGGATCCGTCCGCCGCGCGCTTTTTGGTAGCGGACATGTTCGGGTAATGAACGGCGTATGAATTGTGCACGCGCCGCTTTTCACCCGCTGGCGCGGGTGACACGACAGCCCTGACACTGGTGGGGTGACGAATACCGCCGCCTCTGCCACCGCCAACTTCTGCCGTTCGGTACTTCGCTGGCTGCGCGCCGGCTACCCCGAGGGCGTCCCCGGGCCCGACCGGGTGCCGCTGCTGGCGCTGCTGCGCAGCACCCCACTGACCGAGGAGCAGATCGCCGAGGTGGTGCGCAACATCACCGCGGACGGATCCCCGGCGATCGCCGACGGCGTCATCGAGCGCGACGAGATCGCCCATTTCATCTCCGACATGACGCACTACGACGCCGGGCCGGAAAACATCATCCGGGTGGCGTCCACCCTGGCGGCCGTCGGGTGGCCGCTAGCCGGCATCGACGTCAGCGAAGTCATCCCCGGCGACGAATGGGGAGAGGCCGCCGAAATCGCCGCGCGCAGTGCTGCTTCCGAGAACGCGCCGGGCGTCGCGCTGTAGGGCCCGTCAGCTTCCTGATGCCCTACAGCTTTGAGATGTCGATGACGAAGCGGTAGCGCACGTCGCTGGCCAGGACGCGCTCGTAGGCCTCGTTGATGTAGTCGGGCTCGATCAGCTCGATTTCCGGCGTCACGTTGTGCTCGGCGCAGAAGTCCAGCATCTCCTGGGTTTCGGCGATGCCGCCGATGTTCGACCCGGACAGGCTGCGGCGCGCCAGCGCCAGCGAGAACGCGCCCACCTCCATGGGGTGCTCGGGAATGCCCAATTCAACGAGCGTGCCGTCGACGTCGAGCAGACTGAGATAATCGTTGAGGTTCAGGTTCGCCGAGACGGTGTTCAGGATCAGGTCGAAGCTGTTGCGCAGCTCCTTGAAGGTCTCGCGCTCGGCGGTGGCGTAGTAGTGCTTGGCGCCCAGTCGCAGACCGTCTTCCATCTTCTTCAGCGATTGCGACAGGACCGTCACCTCGGCGCCCATCGCCGCCCCGAGCTTGACGCCCATGTGGCCCAGCCCGCCCAGGCCGATGATCGCCAGGCGAGTGTCCGGGCCGGCCTTCCAGTGCCGCAGCGGCGAGAACAGCGTGATGCCCGCGCACAGCAGCGGCGCCGCCTTGTCCAACGGCAGCGAATCGGGGATGTGCAGGACGAAGTTCTCGTTGACGACGATCGCCTGGCTGTAGCCGCCCTGGGTGATCGTGCCGTCCTTGTCGGTGGCGTTGTAGGTGAAGATCGTGCCCCGGCTGCAGTACTGCTCCAGGCCGGCCTGACAACTGCGGCACTGACCGCAGGAGTTCACCATGCAGCCCACCCCGACGTGGTCGCCCACCTTGTGCTTGGTGACCGCGGAGCCCACCGCGGTCACGACGCCGGCGATCTCGTGGCCGACGACCAGCGGGTAACTCGGTGTTCCCCATTCGCCTTTGGCCGTGTGGATGTCGGAGTGGCAGATTCCGGCGAACTTGATGTCGATCGCCACGTCGTGCGGACCCGGCTCGCGCCGCTCGATGGTTGTCTTGGTCAACGGTGCCGTCGGCGAGGTGGCCGCGTACGCCGAAACTGTGCTCATGAAAAGTCCCTCTTCGATTCGATACGTCTTCAAGAAGTTTAGCTAGGGTAAAAGTTCTTCCGCCATCCGAGGCGGCGAATATCACCTTATGGCGACGAGTGCGTACCGGCCGGTCGTGGTCAGTTGATCGGGGCGTTCACCAGGCGCAGGTCGTCGACGATGCCGCGGGCCGCGATCAGGCCCTCGCCGGTTTGCCAGATCTCGTCGTTGACGACGTAGACCCGGTTGTCGTGGTTGGCCGACAGCTTGCGCCACGGGTTGCTGTCCAGGATCGTCGCGGCCCGATCGGCAGCGGCCGGGGTGGCGCAGGACAGGTACACCACGTCGGCGTCGGCGATCGAGAGATCCGGATTCTTCGCCAGGTCCGCGTCGGAAGCGCCGATCTCGATGTAGGGCTTGTCGGTGAACCGCTGCGAGGCGGGCCGGTCGACGCCGACCGCGCCGAGCACGCTGGCCGGGAAGTTGTTGGCGCCGTAGACCCGGATGGTGCCGGCCGTCAGCTGCACGATCGACGCCTGATAGTGGGAGGCGTCGTGCCGCGCGCCGACGTCGGTCGCCCGCTGCGAGAAGCCGGTGACCAGCCCGTCCGCCGCGGCGCCGCGGCCGGTGGCGGCTCCGACGGCGCGCAGGTTGTCCTGCCAGGCCGCGCCCGGCGCGGCGGTGAACACCGTCGGCGCGATCGGGGCCAGCTGCGGATACAGCGTCGGGGTCAACGCTTGCGAGCCCAGGATCAGATCGGGGTGGGCGGCCGCGATCGCCTTCACGTCCGGGTGGGAGCGGCTGCCGACACCGGGCACGCCCTGCACCGCGCCGCCCAGATAGGCGGGCTGGCTCGGCGAGCCGTCCGGCAGGGCGGCGCCGACCACCCGCGATTGCAGGCCCAGCGCGCACAGCGTGTCGAGCTGGTCGCCGGAGAGCACCACGATGCGCTGGGGATCGGCAGGCACCTGCACGATGTCCGGGGCGACGCCCGCCGCGTTGTGCGCCTGCCGCTTGGCCGGGCCCGGGTCGGCCTCGGCGGGGTCGCGTGCGCATGACTCGTCGGGCCGGCGGTCGTTTCCGAGCACGCCGGCGCCGGCGATCTGGGTGGTGGGCGTGACGAGCGAATGGGTCGGCTGCCCGGCGGGCTGGTCGGATCCGCAGCCGCCGCAGGCCAGGATGACCGCCGCCGTCGCCGCGGTCAGCCGGGCGGGTCTGATCACGCCGAACAACACGCGTCAGACGCTAACATCCGGCCAGCTCGGCGCGGCCGCGCCGACGACGCGGCCGCGCCGGTGAGCCGTTTACGACAGTTTGTAGGACCAGCCCTGACGTCGTCATGATCGACGGCTAAGATTCGTCTCAATACCGATTTTTGGGCCAGTGTCCGATCTGGATGTTTGGAGAAGCTGTTGACAGCCGAAGCGCCCCCTTTGGGACAACTCGAGGCCGTTCGTCCGTATCCGGACCGGATGGGCCCCAAAGGGAACCTCGTCTACAAACTGATCACGACGACCGATCACAAGTTGATCGGCATCATGTACACGGTCACCTGCTTCGCCTTCTTCTTCATAGGCGGGCTGATGGCGTTGCTGATGCGCACCGAGCTGGCCGCTCCCGGGCTACAGTTCCTGTCGAATGAGCAGTTCAACCAGCTGTTCACCATGCACGGCACGATCATGCTGCTGCTCTATGCCACCCCGGTGGTGTTCGGTTTCGCCAACCTGGTGCTGCCGCTGCAGATCGGTGCGCCCGACGTGGCCTTCCCGCGGCTGAACGCCTTCTCGTACTGGCTGTTCCTGTTCGGCGGGCTGATCGCGGCGTCCGGCTTCATCGTCCCGGGCGGCGCCGCCGACTTCGGCTGGACCGCCTACACGCCGCTGTCCGACGCCGTGCACTCACCCGGCGCCGGGGGAGACCTGTGGATCACCGGCCTGATCGTCGCCGGTCTGGGCACCATTCTGGGTGCGGTCAACATGATCACCACCGTGGTGTGCATGCGTGCGCCCGGCATGACGATGTTCCGGATGCCGATCTTCACCTGGAACATCCTGGTGACCTCGATCCTGATCCTGATCGCCTTCCCGATCCTGACCGCGGCGCTGTTCGGGCTGGCCGCCGACCGACATCTGGGCGCCCACGTCTATGACGCCGCCAACGGCGGAGTCTTGTTGTGGCAACACCTGTTCTGGTTCTTCGGGCATCCCGAGGTGTACATCATCGCGTTGCCGTTCTTCGGCATCGTCACCGAGATCATCCCGGTGTTCTCGCGCAAGCCGGTGTTCGGTTACACCACGCTGGTGTACGCCACCCTGTCGATCGCCGCCCTGTCGGTCGCGGTGTGGGCGCACCACATGTTCGCCACCGGAGCCGTTCTGCTGCCGTTCTTTTCATTCATGACGTATCTGATCGCGGTGCCGACGGGGATCAAGTTCTTCAACTGGATCGGCACGATGTGGAAGGGGCAGATCACCTTCGAGACGCCGATGCTGTTCTCGGTCGGCTTCCTCATCACCTTCCTGCTGGGTGGTCTGACCGGCGTGATGCTGGCCAGCCCGCCGCTGGACTTCCACGTCACCGACAGCTATTTCGTGGTCGCGCACTTCCACTACGTGCTGTTCGGCACCATCGTGTTCGCCACCTACGCCGGCATCTACTTCTGGTTCCCGAAGATGACCGGCCGGCTGCTCGACGAGCGACTGGGCAAGCTGCACTTCTGGCTGACCTTCATCGGGTTCCACACCACGTTCCTGGTGCAGCACTGGCTGGGTGACCTGGGCATGCCGCGCCGCTACGCGGACTACCTGCCCAGCGACGGCTTCCAGCCCTACAACGTCGCCTCGACGGTCGGCGCCTTCATCCTGGGCGCGTCGATGTTCCCGTTCGTCTGGAACGTCTTCAAGAGCTGGCGTTACGGCGAGGTCGTCACGGTCGACGACCCGTGGGGCTACGGCAACTCCCTGGAATGGGCGACCAGCTGCCCGCCGCCGCGGCACAACTTCACCGAGCTGCCCCGAATCCGTTCGGAGCGACCGGCATTCGAGTTGCACTACCCGCACATGGTGGAGCGGCTGCGCGCCGAGGCCCACGTGGGCCGCCATGCCACGGCTCTCGAATCACCGAAGGGCTTCGGCCCACGAACCGAACCCGATCGCTCAACTCCTGAGCAGTAGCGGCGGCTGTCCGGAGTGAACGCACCACCCAATAAGGTGTCGGTGCTGATCACCGTCACCGGCGTGGACCAACCGGGCGTGACGGCGACCCTGTTCGAGGCGCTGTCGCGGCATGGGGTCGAGTTGCTCAACGTCGAACAGGTGGTGATCCGGCACCGCCTGACGCTGGGCGTGCTGGTGTGCTGCCCGGCCGAGGTCGCCGACGGCGCGCAGTTGCGCGAGGACGTTGAAACGGCCATCCGCAGCGTGGGGCTCGATGTGACCATCGAGCGCAGCGACGACGTGCCGATCATGCGGGAGCCCTCCAGCCACACCATCTTCGTGCTCGGCCGGCCCATCACCGCCAGTGCGTTCGGCGCGGTGGCCCGTGAGGTGGCCGCCCTCGGCGTCAACATCGACCTGATCCGCGGTGTCTCCGACTATCCGGTGATCGGCCTGGAACTGCGGGTCTCGGTGCCGCCGGGCGCGGACGCCGCGCTGCGGACCGCCCTGAACCGGGTGTCCAGCGAGGAACAGGTCGACGTGGCCGTCGAGGACTACAGCCTGGAACGACGGGCCAAGCGGCTCATCGTGTTCGACGTCGACTCGACGCTGGTGCAGGGCGAGGTGATCGAGATGCTGGCGGCCCGGGCGGGCGCCGAGGGCAAGGTCGCCGCGATCACCGACGCCGCGATGCGCGGCGAGCTGGACTTCGCGCAGTCGCTCGAGCAGCGGGTGGCGACCCTGGCGGGGCTGCCCGCCAGCGTGATCGACGAGGTCGCCGACCAACTGGAACTGATGCCCGGCGCCCGGACCACGCTGCGCACCTTGCGCCGGCTGGGCTATCACTGCGGCGTGGTCTCCGGGGGATTCCGGCGCATCATCGAGCCGTTGGCGCACGAGCTGATGCTGGACTACGTCGCGGCCAACGAGCTCGAGATCGTCGATGGCAAACTCACCGGCCGGGTGGTCGGCCCCATCGTCGACCGGGCCGGAAAGGCTACGGCCCTAAGGGATTTCGCGCAGCAGGCCGGGGTGCCGATGGCGCAGACCGTCGCCGTGGGCGACGGCGCCAACGACATCGACATGCTGGCCGCCGCCGGGATGGGCATCGCGTTCAACGCCAAGCCCGCGCTGCGTGAGGTCGCGGATGCGTCGCTGAGTCACCCGTACCTGGACACCGTGTTGTTCCTGTTGGGTGTGACCCGCGGCGAAATCGAGGCCGCCGACGCGATCGACGGCGAGGTCCGGCGGGTGGAAATTCCGCCGGGCCCCTAGCGACCCGGCAGCTATTCGGGCGCCGCGGTACGGCACGATGGTCGGGTGCCCGAAAACGGAAGCCGGAGGTGATTCCCGAGGAGTCGAGAGACTCCGAGCGTCGAGCCGACCAGACGGTGGAGGAAGCCGACCCCGATCTGCTGCTCGATTTCAGGCAGGTATCGCTGAAGCGTGGCGGCAACGTCTTGGTCGGGCCGCTGGACTGGGCGGTCGAACTCGACGAACGCTGGGTGATCGTCGGGCCCAACGGGGCGGGCAAGACCTCGCTGCTGCGGATCGCGGCGGCGGCCGAACATCCCTCGTCCGGCGTCGCTTTCGTGCTCGGCGAGCGGCTGGGCCGGGTCGACGTGACCGAGTTGCGGTCCCGGATCGGGCTGAGCTCCTCCGCCCTGGCCCAGCGCATCCCCACCGACGAGGTGGTGCGCGATCTCGTCGTCTCGGCCGGTTACGCGGTGCTGGGCAGGTGGCGAGAGCGCTACGAGGACGTCGACTACCAACGCGCGATCGACATGCTAGAAAGCCTGGGCGCCGAGCACCTGGCGGACCGCACCTACGGAACGTTGTCTGAGGGCGAGCGCAAGCGGGTGTTGATCGCGCGTGCGCTGATGACCGACCCCGAGCTGCTGCTGCTCGACGAGCCCGCCGCCGGCCTGGACCTGGGCGGCCGCGAGGAGCTGGTCGCCCGGCTGGCCGACCTGGCCGGCGACCCCGACGCGCCCGCGCTGGTGCTGGTCACCCACCACGTCGAGGAGATACCGCCCGGGTTCAGTCACTGCATGCTGCTCTCGGAAGCCGAGGTGGTCGCCGCGGGCCTGCTGACCGACGTGCTGACCGCCGAGAATCTGTCCACCGCGTTCGGCCAGGCGATCGCCCTCGACGTCGTCGACGGGCGCTATTTCGCCCGGCGAGTCCGCACCCGCGCAGCCCACCGGAGGCCGCTATGACGTCACCCGACGAAGCCCCGCTGGTCGCACGGCCGGCCGCCACCGTGATGCTGGTGCGCGACGAACCGGCCGGCTCCCAAACCGGACTAGCGGTTTTTCTCATGCGCAGGCACGCGAAAATGGAATTCGCCGCGGGGACGATGGTGTTCCCCGGCGGCGGTGTGGATGAACGCGACCGCAACGCGGACATCGCGTGGGCCGGCCCGCCGCCGCAGTGGTGGGCCCAGCGCTTCGGCATCGAACCCGACCTGGCCGAGGCACTGGTCTGCGCCGCGGCCCGCGAGACGTTCGAGGAGTCGGGGGTGCTGTTCGCCGGGCCGGCGGGCGAGGCCGTTTCGGCGCCGAACAGCATCGTCGACGACGCCTCGGTCTACGGCGAGGCCCGCCGCGCGCTGGCCGACGGCACGTTGTCCTTCGCGGACTTCCTGCGCCGGGAGAACCTGGAGCTGCGCTCGGATCTGTTGCGGCCGTGGGCCAACTGGGTCACGCCGGAGGCCGAGCGCACCCGGCGCTACGACACCTACTTCTTCGTGGGCGCCCTGCCGCGGGGGCAGCGCGCCGACGGCGACAACACCGAATCCGATCGGGCGGGCTGGACGACGCCGGAGGCCGCGATCGACGACTTCACGGCCGGCCGCAGCTTCTTGCTGCCCCCGACCTGGACGCAGCTGGACTCGCTGGCGGGCCGGACCGTTGCGGAGGTGCTGGCCGTCGAGCGCCAGATCGTGCCCGTGCAGCCGCACCTGGAGATCCAGGGCGACAACTGGGTGTTCGAGTTCTTCGACTCCGACCGCTACCACCAGGCGCGGGAAGCGGGTGGCCTGGGATGGCGGCATTGAGCGAGTTCGTCAGCGTGGTGGTCTCCGACGGCTCCCAAGACGCCGGGCTGGCCATGTTGCTGCTGTCGCGGCCCCCGACGAACGCGATGACCCGCCAGGTGTATCGGGAGGTCATCGCGGCCGCCGAGGAACTGGGGCGGCGCGACGACGTCGCCGTGGTGATCCTGTTCGGCGGCCACGAGATCTTCTCCGCCGGCGACGACATGCCCGAGCTGCGGACGCTGCGGGGCGCCGAGGCCGACAGCGTGGCGCGGGTGCGCCAAGAGGCGATCGACGCCGTGGCGGCGATCCCCAAGCCGACGGTGGCCGCGATCACCGGATACGCGCTGGGCGCCGGCCTCACGCTGGCCCTGGCCGCCGACTGGCGGATCAGCGGGGACAACGTGAAGTTCGGCGCGACCGAAATCCTGGCCGGCCTGGTGCCCGGCGGCGATGCGATGACCCGCCTGACCCGGGCGGCCGGCGCGAGCAAGGCCAAGGAGCTGGTGTTCAGCGGCCGGTTTTTCGATGCCGAAGAGGCGCTGGCGCTGGGCCTCATCGACGAAATGGTGGCCCCCGACGACGTCTATGACGCCGCCGCGGGGTGGGCGCGCCGTTTTCTCGACGGGCCGCGGCACGCGCTGGCCGCCGCCAAGGCCGGGATCAACGACGTCTTCGACCTGGGGCTGGCCGAGCGGCTCGCCGCCGAACGCCGCCGCTACGTCGAGGTGTTCTCCGCTGGTCAGGGCGGTGGCG
>NZ_LZLU01000011.1:0-17724 GCF_001673415.1 Mycobacterium sp. 1165196.3
GGCAGCTGGTGGTAGAACTTGCGGATCACCGCGACCTGGCCCGCGCCCAGGGTGCCGTCGCGTTGTCCGGCGGCGGTGGCGGGCAGCATCGGGCCCAGCGGTTCGCCGGTCAGGCCGTGGCGCGGGCCCAGGTCGCGTGCCTCGTTGAGGCGGCGGGCGGCTTCGGCGCGGCTGATCAGCGTCGCCTCGGCGATGGCCTGGACTGCTGTGCCGCCGAGTTCGACCGAAGGTGCTTGGCGGGCCAGGGCATTGATCACGGGGTGCTCGACGGCCGGGATGCGCCGGCGCTGCTTTTCGCAGCGCGCCAACACCGCCAACTGTTGGCGCGGCTTCAGCGCGTCGACGTTCAGCGCGCACACGCGATCCCAGGCGGCATCGAGCGCGTCGAACGCCGCCTCGACATCCTGCTCATCACTCACACCGCCAAACTAACGATGCCCACCGACAAAAATCGGCGCCCAGAGACTACTGAAACCACAGTGGCACAAGTGATTTCGATATGCGCTTTCGGTATCCGGAATATCGCCCGCGGGCGGCGGCAGACCGCTCTCAGTCGCGCTCGGGCGGATTCGTCGCGTACACCCACGACAGGAATCGCGCAACGGCCTCCGCGGACCGATGCGCCCGCGGCGAGCTGAAGATGTCGAAAGCGTGCTGGGCGTGCGGCAATTCGGCGTAGGCGACCGGGTTCTTGGATACCGCGCGCAGTTCCTCGACGAACTCCTCGGCCTCACCGACCGGGATGAGCGAATCGTCGTGGCCGTGCAACACGAAGAACGGCGGCGCGTCGGCGCGCAGCCGCCGGATCGGTGAGGCATCGACGTAGATGTCGCGGTGGGTGGTGAATTTCTTTTTGACGACGAACTTTTGGAGCAGATCCACGAATTCGCGCCGGCCCTCGCCCTCGGTGGAGAACCAGTCATAGCGCCCGTACACCGGCACCGCGGCCACCACCGACGTGTCGGCGTCCTCGAAGCCCGGCTGGAACTTCGGGTCGTTGGGCGTCAGGGCGGCCAGCGAACACAGGTGGCCGCCCGCGGATCCGCCGGTGATCGCCACGAAGTTGGGATCCCCGCCGTAACGGGAGATGTTCTCCTTGACCCACGCCAACGCCCGTTTGACGTCGACGATGTGGTCGGGCCAGGTGTGCCGCGGCGACACCCGGTAGCCGATCGACACGCACACCCAGCCGCGGGCGGCCAGGTGGCTCATCAGCGGATAGGCCTGGGGGCGGCGCATGCCGATCACCCAGGCGCCGCCGGGCACCTGCAGCAGCACCGGCGCCTTGCCGTCGCGCGGCAGGTCGTGGCGGCGCCAGATGTCGGCGAGGTTCGCGCGGCCGTGGGGACCGTAGGACACCACGTTGGTCTTCTGGACGTACCGGCGGCGGGCCACGGTGTTGCCCAGTGGCAGCATGCGCCGCCCGCTGCGCCGCGGTTCCGTCTGGGGCAGCTTGGCCAACGCCTCTTCGTAGTCGTCGCCGAGTTCCTCGCGCAGCCCGGCCTCCAGCACCGGGCCCGGGGTGGTGACCCCCCGGTACTTGATCACCGCCAGGATGGCCCAGGACGCCGCCGTCAGCGCCAGCGCCGCCTTGCCGCGCCGCCCCGCGAAATCGCCGCGCCGCCCCCGCCGCAGCGCATCGAGCAGCGAGGCGGAGAAGTACACGCCCGGCACCTCGGAGGCCGGCCAGCCGAACCAGAAAACCAGGACGGTGCTGTAGCCCTTGCGGGCCAGCGGGCGTAATCCGTTGGCGGCGTTGGCCAATTCGAGCGCGGCCCGCGCGAGTGGCCGGGGTTTCCGCAGGGTCCGGGCGAGCCGCATCAGCCGGTCACCCGCGCTTGCAAATCGGCGCGCAGGATCTTGCCGGTGCTGCCGCGGGGAAGTTCGTCCAGCACCGTGATCTCGCGCGGGATCTTGTAGTTGGCCAGGTTCTCCCGCACGTGCTGCTTGAGCGCCTCGGGCGCGGCGCCCGCGTCGAGCGCGGCGCCGGGCTCGAGCACCACGAAGGCCGCCAGCCGCTGCCCGTATTGTTCGTCGTCGACGCCGATCACCGCCGCCTCCGCCACGTCGGGATGCGCCGCCAGCGTTTTCTCCACCTCGATCGGGTACACGTTCTCGCCGCCGGAGACGATCATTTCGTCATCGCGGCCGACGACGAACAGGCGCCCCGCCTCGTCGAGGTATCCCACGTCGCCCGACGACATGAACCCGGCGTGAAAGTCCTTGGTACTCCCCGAGGTGTAGCCCTCGAACTGGGTGTTGTTGCGCACGTAGATGCTGCCGACCTCACCGGTGGCCAGTTCGTTGAATTCCGGGTCCAGGATCCGGATTTCAGTCCCGCCGGCGGGCCGGCCCGCGGTGTCGGGCGCGGCCCGCAGGTCCTCCGGGGTGGCGGTCGCGATCATGCCGGCCTCGGTGGCGTTGTAGTTGTTGTAGATCACGTCGCCGAACGCGTCCATGAACGCGATGACCACGTCCGGTCGCATCCGCGAACCCGATGCCGCGGCGAACCGCAGCGACCGCCCGCTGTAGCGGCGCCGCACCTCGGCGGGCAGCTCCATGATGCGGTCGAACATCACCGGCACCACGGCGAGCCCGGTCGCCTGATGGCGGTCGATGAGGTCCAGCGTGGCCTCGGGGTCGAACTTGCGCCGGGTGATCACCGTGCAGGCCATGGACGCGGCGAAGATCAACTGAGAGAACCCCCAGGCGTGGAACATCGGCGCCACGATCACGATCTTCTCCTCGGCCCGCCACGGCGTGCGGTCCAAAATCGCCTTGAGCGTGCCGATTCCGGCGTTGCCACCGGTTTGGTTGGCGCCCTTGGGAGTTCCGGTGGTGCCGGAGGTAAGCAGGATCATCCTGCCCTTGCGGCCCGACCGCTGGGGCCGTTGCCCGGCGTACTCGGCGATCAGCTTCTCGACGGTGAGCTCGTGTTGCCCATCGGTCCAGGCCACGATGCGGCTGGCGTTCGGCCTGTCGGCCAGCGCGCGGTCCACGGTTGGGGTGAATTCCTCGTCGTAAACCACGGCGTCGACGCCCTCGCGGTTGACCACCTCGGCAAGCGCCGGCCCGGCGAACGACGTGTTGAGCAGCACGACGTCGGAGCCGATCCGGTTGGTGGCCACCACCGCCTCCACGAAGCCGCGGTGGTTGCGGCACATGATGCCCACGACTTTCGGCTGACCCGCGGGCAAGTGTTGCAGCGCGGCGCCGAACGCGTTGATCCGTTCGTCGAGCTCGCGCCAGGTCAGCGTGCCGAGTTCGTCGATCAGGCCGGGACGGTCCGGGCAGCGCTGCGCCGCGCTGGCGAAGCCCACCGTCATGCCCATGCCTTCGCGGCGCATGGCCGCCGCCATCTTGAAGTAGCGGTCGGGCCGCATCGGCGCGATCATGCCGGCGCGGCTCAGCGTGCTGACCAGGCCCAGGGTCTCGCTCAGTGGATTCGCCATGGTTCAGCCCAGGATCGGGAAGCGACGCTTGGCGGCGAGTTCGGTCAGGGCGTCCTGCATCACCGACCGCACATGCTCGTCGACCTCGTCCACATCCGGGTCGTCACCGAACTGCTTGGCGATGTCGATGGGCGGGAGCACCTGCGTCACGATCTTGGTGGGCAGCGGCAAATTCGGCGGAATGACCGCACTCAGGCCGAAGGGGAAGCCGAACGACAACGGCAGAATCGCGCTGCGCAGCAAGCGTTTAATGCCCAGCCGCTCGGCCAGCCAGGTGCCGCGGGTCAAATAGAACTGCGTCTCCTGCCCGCCGATCGACACCGCCGGCACGATGGGCACGCCGGCTTCGATCGCCGTGCGGATGTAGCCCTTGCGGCCGTTGAAGTCGATGACGTTCTCCGACAGGGTGGGCCGGTAGGCGTCGTAGTCGCCGCCGGGGAACACGATCACCACCCCGCCGGAACGCAGCGCCGCTGCCGCGTTCTCCCGATTGGCCCTGATGTATCCGGTGCGCCGGAAGAATTCCGCGGTGGGTCCGGTCATCAGGATGTCGTGGCTCAGCGTGTAGACCGGCCGGTCGTAGCCGAGTTTGTCGTAAAAGTGGACGCTGAAGATCGGAACGTCCATCGGGAACATGCCGCCGGAGTGGTTGCCGACCACCAGGGCTCCACCGGGCGGGAACGCCTCCAGTCCGTGCACCTCGGACCGGAAATAGGTCTTGAGAACGGGGCGCATCACCGCCATCAGGCGCTGGGTCAAGCCGGGGTCGAATTTGCCGATATCCCCGCCGTCGGGGTTGCCGTTGTCGGTCACGTTCCCTCCTTGACGCTCGCACTGGGCCGCTTCGCCGAGTCGAGTCCCTCGATGGTAGCGACCGGGCCTCGGTTGCTGTCACGGTGTTTCGCCCATTGCGCAACCGGGCATATGGTGTGGGCCGGGTCGGGGCGCTATTGTTACGGCGCCCTAAGTAATCCTCGAGTAAAGGGGACCCGATGGACGTAGCCGGTCTGTCTCACGAGCGTGGCGCCCGCTCGAGTGCCACCCGCAGATCGGCCGGCACCCGGGACCGGCGCGGGCGCCGCGCCCACCCCGCCGCGGTCCGCGCGGAATCAGCCCGCCCGGGTCAGGAAACGTCACGGCCCGCACCGGCCGCCGGTGCGCTCGCCGCGCCGGGCACCGCGGACGAGCTGCAGGCCGATTACTTCGTCCGACTGCTCGCCGGCCGGCGCGGCCTCATCGATCAGCGCATCGACGAGTATCAGCGCAAAATCGGCACGGCGGAGGCGCGGGGCGACCTGGACGCCGTGGCGAACTACCGCCGTCTGGCGCGCATCGCCGAGCAGGATCGGCGGACCCTGGACGCGCTGATCGACAAACTGCGGCGCCGATTCGTCCGCCGGACGGCGGGTGCCGCCGCGCCGCAGGCACGCCCGGTGGCTCGCCGGTCCGCGTCGGGCCTGCGCTGAATCATCGCTTCCCGCAACAGTTCTCGCCGTAGGGCGGTCGATCGGGTGGTTGACGCGCAGCGCTGAGGCGCACAATGCGGCGCACCCGCGTGGCGGTGCCGATACATTCAATGGGCCAGCTGGTTTCTAGACAGGAACGAGGCCGCCCATGGGATTCATGGCTCCAGAGTTTCCCGACGTCGACCCGCAGACGTGGCTCAGCCTGCCGCGTTCGACGAGGCGCCAGATCATGACCCGCCATTGGGTCGAACACGGCTTCGGTTCGCCGTACGCGGTCTATCTGTTCTACCTATTCAAGATCGCCGGGTACGCCGCCGGCGCCGCCGCGGTGATCTCCCTGACGCCGGGGCTGGGCGGGCTGGGCCACCTCACCGACTGGTGGACGCAGCCGATCGTCTACCAGAAGCTGGTCATCTTCACGCTGCTGTTCGAGATCCTGGGCCTGGGCTGCGGCTCGGGGCCGCTGACCGCGCGGTTCTGGCCGCCGTTCGGCGGGTTCCTGTATTGGTTGCGGCCCAACACCATTCGGCTGCCGGCCTGGCCGGACAAGGTGCCGTTCACCCGCGGCGACAGCCGAACGGTGGCCGATGTGGCGCTGTATCTCGTCGTGCTGGGCTCCGGCGTCTGGGCGCTGCTCTCACCGGGGCGGGGCGGGCCGGTGACGCCCGCGGGCGACGTCGGCCTGATCGATCCGTGGCTGGTGGTGCCAGCGATCGTCGCGCTCGCGCTGCTGGGGCTGCGGGACAAGACCGTCTTCCTGGCGGCGCGCGGCGAGCACTACGGGCTGACGCTGCTGGTGTTCTTCTTCGGGTTCACCGACCAGATCGCCGCCTTCAAGATCATCATGCTGGCGCTGTGGTGGGGCGCGGCGACATCCAAGCTCAACCACCACTTCCCGTACGTCGTGGCGGTCATGATGAGCAACAGCCCCTTGCTGCGCAGCCGGGCGTTCAACTGGTTCAAGCGACGGCTCTACCTCGACCCGGTCGACGACCTGCGGCCGTCGTGGATACCGAAGGTCATGGCCCATGTCGGCGGGACGACGGCCGAATTTCTGATTCCGCTGGTCCTGGTGTTGTTCGCCGACGGTCACCGGTGGGCGTGGTTCCTGATCGGCTTCATGGTGCTGTTCCACCTCAACATCACCTCCACCATTCCGATGGGGGTGCCGTTGGAGTGGAACGTCTTCTTCATCTTTTCGCTGTTCTATTTGTTCGGCCATTACGCCGGTGTCACGGCCACCGGCCTGAGTTCACCGCTGCTGCTGATCATCCTGACCGTCGCGCTGGCGGTGGTGCCGATCGTGGGAAACATGTTCCCGCAACAGGTTTCGTTCCTGCCGGCGATGCGCTACTACGCGGGCAACTGGGCGACCAGCACCTGGTGCCTGCGCAAGGGCGCCGAGGACAAGATCGAGGCGAACATCACCAAGGCGTCGGCGCTGGCACCCAATCAGCTTGCCCGCCTTTATGATCCGCAGACCGCCGAGCTCATGATCGACAAGTTGATGGGGTGGCGGTCCATGCACACCCACGGCCGGGCGCTGGGCGGGCTGGTGTCCCGCGCCCTGCCCGACGGCGCCGACGAGGCCGACTACCTGCTGCGCGACGGCGAAATCATCGCCGGACCGCTGATCGGGTGGAACTTCGGCGAAGGCCACCTGCACAACGAGCAGCTGCTGGCCGCCGTGCAGCGCCGCTGCGACTTCGACGAGGGCGACGTGCGGGTGATCATCCTGGAAGCCCAGCCGATCCAGCGCCAGACGCAGGCCTACCGCATCGTCGACGCCAAGACCGGCCTCGTCGAAGAGGGCTACGTCGACGTCGCGGACATGCTGAGCCGGCAGCCCTGGCCCGAGCCCGGCGACGACTACCCCGTCCACGTCACGACGGTCCATGCGTAAGGCCGTCGTCGTCGGCGCCGGGCCCAACGGCCTGGCCGCGGCCATCCGACTCGCCCGCGACGGCGTCGACGTGCAGGTGCTCGAGGCGCGCGAGACCGTCGGCGGGGGAGCGCGCTCGGCCGAGCTGACGGTGCCCGGGGTGATCCACGACGTCTGCGCGGCGGCGCATCCGATGGCGGTGGGTTCACCGTTCTGGGACGAGATCGGCCTGAGTCGATATGGACTGACCTGGAAATGGCCGGAGATCGACTGCGCGCACCCGCTCGACGACGGCACCGCGGGGTCGCTGTATCGCTCGATGGACCGAACCGTGGCCGAAATGGGCGCCGACGGACGGCGGTGGCGGCTCGCGGTGGGCGATCTCGCCGCCGGCTTCGACGAGCTGTGCCAAGACCTGATGCGCCCGGTCCTGCATCTTCCGCAACACCCCATCCGGCTTGCTGCCTTCGGACCGCGCGCGGTGCTGCCGGCCACGGTGCTGGCTCGCTGGTTTCGCACCGAGCGCGTACGCGCGCTGTACGGCGGCCAGGCCGCGCACGCCTACACCCGGCTGGACCGGCCACTGACGGCCGCGATGGCGCTGATGTTCATGGCCAGCGGGCACCACTACGGCTGGCCGGTGGCTAAGGGCGGATCGGGGTCGATCATCGCGGCGCTGGCAGCCGTGCTGGCCGAGCACGGCGCCGCGATCACCACCGGCGTCACCGTGACCAGCCGCAAAGACATTCCCGACGCCGACATCGTCATGCTCGACCTGACCCCCGCCGCGGCACTGCAGATCTACGGCGACGCCATGCCCGCGCGGATCAAGCGATCGTATGAGCGGTACCGCCAGGGCTCGTCGGCATTCAAGGTCGACTACGCCGTCCAGGGCGACATCCCGTGGACCAGTCCCGACTGCGGTCGCGCCGGCACCGTGCATCTGGGCGGGACATTCGCCGAGATCGCGCACAGCGAACGCGAGCGGGCGCAAGGACGGATGTACCGGCGGCCGTTCATCATCCTCGGGCAGCAATACCTGGCCGACCCGTCGCGCTCGGCGGGCAATATCAACCCGATCTACGCCTACGCTCACGTGCCATTCGGCTACACCGGCGACGCCACCGAAATCATCACCGACCAGATCGAGCGGTTCGCCCCGGGATTCCGCGACCGCATCGTCGCGACCGTGAGCACCGGCACCGCCGACCTGGCGGCCTACAACCCCAACTACATCGGCGGCGACATCATCGGCGGCGCCAACGACGGGCTCCAGGTCATCCTGCGGCCGCGCGTCTCGGTCAACCCGTACGCGACCGGGGTGCCCGGCGTCTACCTGTGCTCGCAATCGACGCCGCCGGGAGCCGGCATCCACGGCCTGTGTGGGTACTACGCCGCCGGGGCGGCGCTGGGATGGCTGCGCAAGCGTGGCCGCTAACCGGACCGCGTGTGGCCGAGGTCACGGGTGATATACCAGCGCGGCAATGGTAGCCGCCCCTGATCTAGGCTGGCGACGAGCGCAAATCAGCGGACACCGGAAAGAAAAAAGAAAGACGACAGGAGAGACAAGTGACGGTCCGAGTAGGTATCAACGGCTTCGGTCGCATCGGGCGGAACTTCTACCGGGCCTTGCTGGCTCAACAGGAGCAGGGCACCGCGGATATCGAGGTGGTCGCCGTCAACGACCTGACCGACAACGCCAGCCTGGCGCACCTGCTGAAATTCGACTCCATCCTGGGTCGGCTGCCGCACGACGTCAGCCTCGAGGGCGACGACACCATCGTCGTCGGCAACAAGAAGATCAAGGCGCTCGAGGTCAAGGAAGGCCCGGCGGCGCTGCCCTGGGGCGACCTGGGCGTCGACGTCGTCGTCGAGTCCACCGGCATCTTCACCAACGCCGCCAAGGCCAAGGGGCACCTGGACGCCGGCGCCAAGAAGGTGATCATCTCCGCGCCCGCCACCGACGAGGACATCACCATCGTGCTGGGCGTCAACGACGACAAGTACGACGGCAGCCAGAACATCATCTCCAACGCCTCGTGCACCACCAACTGCCTGGGGCCGCTGGCCAAGGTCCTCAACGACGAGTTCGGCATCGTCAAGGGCCTGATGACCACCATCCACGCCTACACCCAGGACCAGAACCTGCAGGACGGGCCGCACAAGGACCTGCGCCGGGCCCGCGCCGCCGCGCTGAACATCGTGCCGACCTCCACCGGCGCGGCCAAGGCCATCGGCCTAGTGCTGCCGGAACTGAAGGGCAAGCTGGACGGCTACGCGCTGCGGGTGCCGATCCCCACCGGCTCGGTCACCGACCTCACCGCCGAGCTGTCCAAGTCGGTCAGCGCCGAGGACATCAACGCCGCGTTCAAGGCCGCGGCCGAGGGCAAGCTCAAGGGCATCCTGAAGTACTACGACGCCCCGATCGTCTCCAGCGACATCGTCACCGACCCGCACAGCTCGATCTTCGACTCGGGTCTGACCAAGGTGATCGACAACCAGGCGAAGGTCGTCTCCTGGTACGACAACGAATGGGGTTACTCCAACCGCCTCGTCGACCTGGTCGCCCTGGTCGGCAAGTCGCTGTAAACCGTGGCCGTCCACACCCTGAAAGACCTTCTCGCCGAGGGGGTTTCCGGACGCGGCGTGCTGGTGCGCTCGGACCTGAACGTGCCGCTGGACGACGGGAATATCACCGACGCCGGCCGCATCACCGCCTCGGTGCCGACGCTGCAGGCGTTGGTCGAGGCGGGCGCCAAGGTGGTGATCACCGCGCACCTCGGCCGGCCCAAGGACGGAGCCGACCCGAAGCTGTCGCTGGCGCCCGTCGCCGCCGCGCTCGGTGAGCAACTCGGCCGGCACGTCCAACTGGCCGGCGACGTCGTGGGCACCGACGCGCTGGCCCGCGCCGAGGGCCTGACCGACGGCGACGTCCTGCTGCTGGAGAACATCCGCTTCGACGCCCGCGAAACCAGCAAAGACGACGGCGAACGCCTGGCGCTGGCCCGCCAGCTGGCCGAATTAGTCGGTCCGACAGGGGCTTTCGTCTCCGACGGCTTCGGCGTGGTGCACCGCAAGCAGGCCTCGGTGTACGACATCGCCACCCTGCTGCCGCACTACGCCGGCACGCTGGTGGCCGAGGAGATCGCCGTGCTGGAGCAGTTGACCAGCTCCACCAAACGCCCCTACGCGGTGGTGCTCGGCGGGTCGAAGGTGTCCGACAAGCTCGGCGTCATCGAATCGCTGGCCACCAAGGCCGACAGCATCGTCATCGGCGGCGGCATGTGCTTCACTTTCCTTGCCGCGCAAGGTTTCTCGGTCGGCAAGTCGCTGCTGGAGACCGAGATGGTGGACACCTGCCGCGGGCTGCTGGACACCTACGTCGACGTGCTGCGGCTGCCGGTGGACATCGTGGTGGGCGACAAGTTCGCCGCCGACGCGACACCGCAGACCGTCGCGGCCGACGCCATCCCGGACGACATGATGGGCCTGGACATCGGGCCGGGCTCGGTCAAACGGTTCACCACGTTGCTGTCCAACGCCCAAACCGTGTTCTGGAACGGGCCGATGGGCGTGTTCGAATTCCCCGCCTTCGCCGCGGGCACCAAGGGCGTCGCCGAGGCGATCGCCGCGGCCACCGGCAAGGGCGCGTTCAGCGTGGTGGGCGGCGGGGACTCCGCGGCCGCGGTGCGCGCACTGGGCATCCCGGAGGGCGACTTCTCGCACATCTCGACCGGTGGGGGAGCGTCGCTGGAATACCTTGAGGGCAAGACGCTTCCAGGTATCGAGGTGTTGAGTCGACCCCAGCCCGACCACAACTAGAAAGGCCCCAGAGTCGTGAGCCGCAAACCGCTGATCGCCGGCAACTGGAAGATGAACCTCAACCACTTCGAGGCCATCGCGCTGGTGCAGAAGATCGCGTTCGCGTTGCCGGACAAGTACTACGACAAGGTCGACGTCACGGTGCTACCGCCGTTCACGGATCTGCGCAGCGTGCAGACCCTGGTCGACGGGGACAAGCTGCGGTTGACCTACGGCGCCCAGGACCTGTCCGAACACGACTCGGGTGCCTATACCGGCGACATCAGCGGCGCCTTCCTGGCCAAGCTGGGCTGCACGTTCGTCGTCGTCGGGCACTCCGAACGGCGGACCTACCACCACGAGGACGACGCGGTGGTGGCCGCCAAGGCCGCCGCGGCGCTCAAGCACGAGCTGACCCCGATCGTGTGCGTGGGCGAGCACCTCGACATCCGTGAGGCCGGCGAGCATGTCAGCCATTGCGAGAAGCAGGTGCGTGAGTCGCTGGCCGGGTTGTCGGCCGAGCAGATCGCCAAGGTCGTCATCGCCTACGAGCCGGTGTGGGCGATCGGCACCGGACGGGTGGCCAGCGCCGCCGACGCTCAGGAGGTCTGCAAGGCGATCCGCGAACAGTTGGCGTCCCTCGCCTCGCCGGAGGTCGCTGACTCGGTGCGGGTGCTCTACGGCGGATCGGTGAACGCCAAGAACATCGGCGAGCTGATCGCCCGCGACGACATCGACGGCGGACTGGTCGGCGGCGCCTCCCTGGACGGCGAGCAGTTCGCCACGCTGGCGGCGATCGCCGCCGGTGGGCCTCTTCCTTGAGCACGGCTTCGCCCAGGTAGGCTGGCCGTCATGCAGTTGGCTTTGCAGATCACCCTGGTCGTCACCAGCATCCTGGTGGTGCTGCTGGTGCTGCTGCACCGCGCCAAGGGTGGCGGCCTGTCCACGCTGTTCGGTGGCGGCGTGCAGTCCAGCCTGTCCGGCTCCACGGTGGTGGAGAAGAACCTGGACCGGCTGACGTATTTCATCACCGCCATCTGGCTGGTGTGCATCATCGGCATGGCGCTGATGATCAAATATCGCTGACGGCGCGCGTGTCCCGCGCGGTCACAGCGCGGCGGTGAGCCTCCACAGCGCTTCGCGGTCGACCGAGTCGGAGCGGTCCAGCGGGCTGAGCACGATGTCGGTGGCTCCGGCGTCACGGTAACGGCGCAACTGGCGGGCCACGGACTCCTCGGGCCCGATCGCGGCGAGGTCGACGACACTGGCGAGGCCTTCCCGGGCGATCACGTTGCGATACGACGGGATGGCCTCATAAAAAGTCAGCTGCTGGGCGGCGGCGCCGCGAGCGCCGTCGACGTCGTCGGACAACAGCACGGGCACCGCGGCGATGACGCGCGGTGCCGGGCGGCCCGCCTCGGCCGCCGCCTTGATGATCTCGGGCACGATGAAGTCTTCGATGGTGCGGGGCCCGGCCAGATAGGGCAGTGTGCCGTCGGCCAGTTCGCCCGTGACCCGCAGCGCCTTGGGGCCCATCGCCGCCACATACACCGGGATCGGTGTGCCGCCGGGCACCCGCACCGGCCAGGTGGGGCTGGCGTGCAGTTCGCTGCCGTGAAAGTCGACGCCGCCGCTGTTGAACACCGACGCCAGGATCGTCAGGTGCTCGCGCAGCCGGGTGATGGTGTTGGGAAAGTCGGTGCCGAAGGCCGGGCGTTCCACCTGGCGGGCACCCAGTCCCAGCCCCAGGCTGAAGTTGCCGTGCGCGGCGGCCTGCGCCGTTTGCGCCAACGAGGCGACGATCAGCGGGTGACGGGGATTGATCGGCACCACCGAGGTGCCCACGCCCAGCCCGGGCACGGCGGCTCCGACGAGCGCGGCGAGCGCGATGGCGTCGTAGTTCTGCTGTTGGGGCAGCCACACCTGCGCGACACCGAGCTCGTGGGCTCGTTGGGCTTGGGCGATCACGTCATCGACGAGGTTGGGGGCATCGGGACGGGCCATGAGGATGATTCCGGTGGACATGTCCGCAACCAACACGGTTGATCGGCCGGTCATTCCTGTTAAATCACGCTGATCTGACCCGCTGGGCGCCATGGTGATTCACGGCCGCGGACGGTCCCCGACGGGCGGGCGCGGACAACCGCGTCGATACTGGGACTCATGGTTGAGGCATCCGAGGGCACGCTGGAACCGATCGGCGCCGTGCAGCGCACACTGGTGGGTCGCGAGGCGACCGAGCCGATGCGGGCCGACATCAGGCTGCTGGGCGCCATTCTGGGTGACACGGTGCGCGAGCAGAACGGTCACGAGGTGTTCGAGCTCGTCGAGCGGGCCCGGGTCGAATCGTTTCGGGTGCGACGCTCCGAGATCGACCGCGCGGAGCTGGCGCGGATGTTCGATGGCATCGACATCCACCAGGCGATCCCGGTCATTCGGGCGTTCAGCCACTTCGCGTTGCTGGCCAACGTCGCCGAAGACATCCACCGCGAGCGCCGCCGGGCGATTCACGTCGCCGCCGGCGAGGCGCCGCAGGACAGCAGCCTGGCCGCTACCTACGCCAAACTCGACTCCGCGCAACTGAATTCGGCCACCGTCGCCGGTGCGCTGAAGGGTGCCGTGGTGGCGCCGGTGATCACCGCGCATCCCACCGAGACCCGCCGGCGCACCGTGTTCGTCACCCAGCACCGGATCACCGAACTGATGCGGCTGCACGCCGAGGGACACGAAGAAACCGACGACGGCCGTAACATCGAACGCGAGTTACGCCGCCAGGTCCTCACGCTGTGGCAGACCGCGCTGATCCGGTTGTCCCGGCTGCAGATCACCGACGAGATCGAGGTGGGGCTGCGCTACTACGCCGCCGCGTTCTTCAAGGTGATCCCGCAGGTCAACGCCGAGGTGCGCGACGCGCTGCGGAAGCGCTGGCCCGACGCGGACCTGCTCGATCAGCCGATCCTGCAGCCCGGTTCGTGGATCGGCGGGGACCGCGACGGTAATCCGAACGTGACGGGCGACGTGGTGCGCCAGGCCACCGGCAACGCCGCGTTCACCGCGCTGGCGCACTACCTGGCCGAACTGACCGCGCTGGAACAGGAGCTGTCGATGTCGGCGCGCCTGGTCGCGGTCAGCCCCGAGCTGACCGAACTGGCCGAGGGCTGCGGTGAGAAGGCCCGCGCCGACGAGCCGTATCGGCGCGCGGTGCGGGTGATCCGCGCCCGGCTCACCGCGACCGGCGCCGAGATCCTGGACCGCCGACCCCAGCACGAGCTGGACCTCGGGTTGCCGCCGTATGCCGCCCCGGGCGAGCTGCGGGCCGACCTGGACGCCGTCGATGCGTCGCTGCGCGCGCACGGCAGCGCGCTGCTGGCCGACGACCGCCTGGCGCTGTTGCGAGAAGGCGTGCGGGTCTTCGGGTTTCACCTGTGCGGCCTGGACATGCGGCAAAACTCCGACGTGCACGAGGAGGTGGTCGCCGAACTGCTGGCGTGGTCCGGGGTGCACCCCGATTACGGTTCGCTGCCCGAAGACGACCGGGTCGAGCTGCTGGCCGCCGAGCTGGCCACCCGCCGGCCGCTGGTCGGTGACCGCGCGGAGTTGTCCGAGCTGGCCCGAAAAGAGCTGGGCGTGGTGCGCGCGGCGGCGCACGCCATCAAGCGCTACGGACCGTCCGCCGTGCCCAATTACGTGATCTCCATGTGTCGTTCGGTCTCCGACGTCCTCGAGGCCGCGATCCTGCTCAAGGAGGCCGGCCTCATCGACGCGTCCGGGGATGCGCCGTACTGCCCGGTCGGCATCTCACCGCTGTTCGAGACCATCGACGACCTGCACAACGGCGCCACCATCCTGCACGCCATGCTCGAACTCCCGATTTACCGCGCCCTGGTGGCCGCCCGCGACGACAGCCAGGAGGTGATGCTGGGGTATTCCGATTCCAACAAGGACGGCGGCTACCTGGCGTCCAGCTGGGCGGTGTACCGGGCCGAGCTGGCCCTGGTGGAGGTGGCCCGCAAAACCGGAATCCGGTTGCGGCTCTTCCATGGTCGCGGCGGCACCGTCGGCCGCGGCGGCGGGCCGAGCTATGAGGCAATCCTGGCGCAGCCGCCGGGCGCGGTGAACGGTTCGCTGCGACTCACCGAGCAGGGTGAGGTGATCGCCGCCAAGTACGCCGAACCGCAAGCGGCCCAACGTAACCTGGAGAGCCTGCTGGCCGCTACGCTGGAATCCACGCTGCTGGATGTGGAGGGCCTGGGCGACGCCGCCGAACCGGCGTACGCGGTGCTCGACGAGGTGGCCGTGCTGGCCCAGCGTGCCTACGCCGAATTGGTGCACGAGACACCGGGTTTCGTCGACTACTTCATGGCCTCCACGCCGGTCAGCGAGATCGGTTCGCTGAACATCGGCAGCCGCCCCACCTCACGCAAACCCACCGAGTCCATCTCGGACCTGCGCGCCATCCCCTGGGTGCTGGCGTGGAGCCAGTCGCGGGTCATGCTGCCCGGCTGGTATGGCACCGGGTCGGCGTTCGAACAGTGGATCGCGGCCGGCCCGGAAAGCGAAAGCGAGCGGGTGGACACCCTGCACGAGTTGTACCAGCGCTGGCCGTTTTTCCGCAGCGTGCTGTCCAACCTGGCCCAGGTGCTGGCCAAAAGCGATCTCGGGCTGGCGGCGCGCTACGCCGAATTGGTGGACGACGAGGAATTGCGGCGCCGGGTGTTCGACAAGATCGTCGACGAGCACCGGCGAACCATCGCCATGCACAAGCTCATCACCGGCCAGGACAACCTGCTCGCCGACAACCCGGCGCTGGCGCGTTCGGTGTTCAACCGCTTCCCCTACCTCGAGCCCCTCAATCACCTGCAGGTGGAGTTGCTGCGCCGCTACCGCTCCGGCGACGACGACGAATTGGTGCAGCGCGGCATTTTGCTGACCATGAACGGGCTCGCCAGCGCGCTGCGAAACAGCGGCTGATAACCCGCGATTCGTCTCCCCGGGCCGGCCCCCCGCGAATACCCTGATTGACGCGACGTCGACCGAGGAGACCAGTGAGCGGATCCGGACTACCCCTGTGGCTCTTTCTGGCCTCGGTCGTGGCGGTGGCGATCGCCATCGCGGTGGCTTCCATCTGGCTGGGCAATCGCATCCTGCCGAGCCGGCGAAACGGCAAGGAACACAATCCGGCGATCGCCTCGTTCCTCACCGTCGTCGGCTTCATCTACGGCGCCCTGCTGGGGTTCACCGTGGTGGCCACCTGGGAACACTTTTCGTCCACTCAGGTCGTCGTCTCCGGTGAGGCGTCGGCCCTGACGACGATGTACCGGCAAACCGTCGCCATGCCCGAACCGGAGCGAACCGAGATCCAGGAGCTGTTGCGCAAATACGCGGGCGCGGTGGCCGGCCCGGAGTGGAACAAGCAGCGCAACGACGGCGCGCGCGCCGCGATCACCCGGATGTATCGCACGGTCGGCCGCCAGCAACCCAACGTCGCGGCGAAGCCGATCAATCAGCAATTCCTCAACCAGTTGAGCGAATTGGCCTCCGACCGCAACGAACGCATCGTCGGCACCAAGCCACGGATCCCGCCCCTGATGTGGGCGGGGTTGATCTTCGGCGCGGTTGTGCTGGTTGCGTTTACGGGTTTCCTGCGGCTGGGCAGCACCGTCGGTCACGTCGTGGTGTCCAGCACGGTCGCGGTGCTGCTGGGTCTGCTGCTGTGCGTCGTGTTCCAGCTCGACCACTCCTATGCCACCGACCAGCGGATCACGTCGGGGCCATTCCAGCACGCGCTGGACATCTTCGATTCGGTCGACAACGACAGCCGCTACTTCCCGCGCTGAGCATCGACGCTGAGGGCGAGTCGGTTCAGCCCTTCAGCAGCTCGCCGACGTGCGCGATGACCGAATCGGTGAGGCCCTGCAGGTCATAACCGCCCTCGAGCACCGCCACCAGCCGCCCGTCGCACAGCCTTTCGGCCGAGGCCATCAATTCCCGGGTGACCCAGGCGAAGTCGTCGGCCGTCATGGTCAGCGAGCCGAGCGGATCGCGTTCGTGGGCGTCGAAACCGGCGGACACGATGATCAGCTCGGGCGAAAAGCCTTGCAGCGCAGGTAGTATCCGATCCTCGAAGGCCGCGCGCAGCTCGGTCCCGCCGTCACCGGGTGCAAGGGGCGCGTTGAAGATGTTGCCCACCCCGGTTTCTCGCACCGCACCGGTGCCGGGGAACAGCGGCATCTGATGTGTGGACGCGTAGAGCACGCTGGGGTCGGAGTAGAAGATCTGCTGGGTGCCGTTGCCGTGGTGGACGTCGAAATCGACGATGGCGACGCGCGTCAGCCCGTGTTTGCGCTGCGCGTGCCGCGCGCCGATGCTGATGTTGTTGAACAGGCAGAAACCCATGGCACGCTCGGTCTCGGCGTGGTGGCCCGGCGGACGGCACGCGACGAACGCGTTCTGCGCGTCACCGGCCAGCACCGCGTCCACGGCCTGCAGCGTGGCGCCGACCCCGCGCAGCGCCGTCTCCCAGGTCGAGGGCTCCATCATGGTGTCGCCGCCGTCAAGGTAGACGTAACCGTCTTCGGGCCGCGCGGCTTCCAACGCGTCCACGTAGCGATTGGAGTGCACATAGCGCGTCGTCGCGAGGTCGGCCGGCTCGGCCTCCGCACGCATCAGCGTGTCGAATTGTGGCCGGCTCAGCGCCGCCGCCACCGCGCGGTAGCGGTCCGGTCGCTCCGGATGGCCGGGCGCGGTCCGATGGTCCGCGAACGCGGAATGGTGCAGCAGCAACGTGGCCATCGAAGGTCCCGCCGGGCGCCTACTGCACGGTCCGGTTGCGCAGCCGGTCCACCAGACCTCGCACCGCGTGCTCGGTGATCGCCAGGGGAGACATCATGGTCTCGCCCACCCGCACCATGTCGTCGACCCGCGCCACGATGGCCTCCACCGGCTCGACCAGCACGATCAGCCGCTTGGCCAGATCGTCCAGGCTGGTCATCGTGCCGTCCAGGTGATCCAGGCCGGCTTCCAGGCGTTCCACCGTGGCGTTGAGGGCCGACAAGACCGTGGAGCAGGTCGAAGACGTCCTCGACGGGTTGAGCATCACCATGAAGGAGCTGAGCAGTTCCCT
>NZ_LZLU01000012.1:0-12840 GCF_001673415.1 Mycobacterium sp. 1165196.3
ATGCCCAGCTCGGCGGCCTTGGCGATCAACTCATGCGGGTAGGTGGCCGCCTCGTCGGCGTCGTGTGCGGCGGGCCGCAGCACTTCCTCGGCGAACTCGTCGAGGGTCTCGACGATCATCTTCTGTTCGTCGTCCGGCGTCAGATCGAAGTAGTCCTTGCCGCTGGACTTGAGCCGGGTCGGCCCGCCGCACACGACGCCGACGAGGCGGCCACCTACCCGCATGAGTTGATCGCCAAGGCCGCCGAGCTGGGCATCACCGCGATCAACATCCCCGAGGACTTCGACGGCATCGCCGCGCACCGGTCCAGCGTGACCAACGTGCTGGTCGCCGAGGCGCTGGCCTACGGCGACATGGGCCTGGCGCTGCCGCTGCTGGCGCCGGGAGGCGTGGCCTCCGCGCTGACCCATTGGGGCAGCGCCGATCAGCAGGCCACCTACCTGCCCGAGTTCGCCGGCGAGAACGTGCCGCAGGCCTGCGTGGCCATCGCCGAGCCACAACCGCTCTTCGACCCCACCCGGCTCAAGACCACCGCGGTGCGCACCCCGAGCGGATACCGTCTCGACGGGGTGAAGTCGTTGGTGCCGGCCGCGGCCGATGCCGAGCTCTTCATCGTCGGCGCGCAGCTGGATGGCAAGCCGGCCCTGTTCATCGTCGAGTCCTCGACGAAAGGCCTTAGCGTAAAACCGGATCCGAGTATGGGGATTCGCGCGGCGGCAATGGGCCACGTCGAACTCTCCGGGGTGACGGTGCCGCGCAGCGCCCGGCTCGGCGAGGACGAGGCCACCGACGAGGACTACTCCGAGGCGATCGCGCTGTCCCGGCTCGGCTGGGCGGCGCTGACCGTCGGCACCTCGCACGCGGTGCTCGACTACGTCGTCCCGTACGTCAAGGAGCGCCACGCCTTCGGTGAGCCGATCGCCCACCGGCAAGCGGTGGCCTTCATGTGCGCCAACATCGCCATCGAATTGGACGGTCTGCGGCTGATCACCTGGCGCGGCGCGGCGCGCGCCGAGCAAGGCCTGCCGTTCGTCCGCGAGGCGGCGCTGGCCAAGCGGCTCGGCGCGGACAAGGGCATGCAGATCGGCCTGGACGGCGTCCAGCTGCTGGGCGGCCACGGCTACACGAAAGAGCACCCCGTCGAACGCTGGTACCGCGACCTGCGGGCCATCGGTGTGGCCGAGGGCGTCGTCGTCATCTAAGTCGTTAACCCATTCGAGTGAAAGTTCAATCATGGCAATCAATCTGGAACTTCCCCGCAAGATGCAAGCGGTGACGACCAAGACCCATCAGGGCGCCGCCGAGTTGATGCGGCCGATCGCCCGCAAGTACGACCTCAAAGAGCACGCGTACCCCGTCGAGCTCGACACCCTGTTCAGCCTGTTCGAAGGGGCCTCGGAGTCAATCGAATTCGCCGGAGCCAACGCGCTGGGCGGCGAGGACGAAGAACGCGACAAGAACCACAACGGCGCCAACATGGCGGCGCTGCTGCAAACCCTGGAAGCCAGCTGGGGCGATCTCGCGATGATGCTGTCGGTCCCCTACCAGGGCCTGGGCAACGCCGCGATATCCGCCGTCGCGAACGAGGAACAGCTGCAACGACTGGGCAAGGTGTGGGCGGCGATGGCCATCACCGAACCCGGCTTCGGCTCGGACTCCGCGGCGGTGTCGACCACCGCCACCCTGGACGGCGACGAATACGTGATCAACGGCGAGAAAATCTTCGTCACGGCGGGCTCGCGCGCCACCCACATCGTGGTGTGGGCGACGCTCGACAAGGCGCAGGGCCGCGCGGCGATCAAGTCGTTCGTCGTGCCGCGTGAGCATCCCGGTGTCACGGTCGAACGGCTCGAGCACAAGCTCGGGATCAAGGGTTCCGACACCGCGGTCATCCGGTTCGACAACGCCCGTATCCCGAAGGAAAACCTGCTCGGCAACCCCGAAATCGAGGTGGGCAAGGGCTTTTCCGGGGTAATGGAGACCTTCGACAACACCCGGCCCATCGTCGCGGCCATGGCCGTCGGCGTCGGCCGCGCCGCCTTGGAGGAGATTCGCAAGATCCTCACCGAGGCCGGCGTCGAGATCTCCTACGACAAGCCCTCACACGTCCAGAGCGCCGCCGCGGCCGAGTTCATCCGGATGGAAGCCGACTGGGAGGCCGCCTACCTGCTGTCGCTGCGGGCGGCATGGCAGGCCGACAACAAGATCCCCAACTCCAAAGAAGCGTCGATGAGCAAGGCGAAGGCCGGCCGGATGGCCACCGACGTCACGCTCAAGACCGTCGAATTGGCAGGCACCACAGGCTATTCCGAGCAGACGCTGCTGGAGAAATGGGCGCGCGACTCGAAGATCTTGGACATCTTCGAGGGCACGCAGCAGATCCAGCAGTTGGTGGTCGCTCGCCGGCTGCTGGGACTGTCTTCGTCCGAGCTCAAGTAACTCAGGTACGCCACTCGGCGGAATCCGGCAGTGTCGCTTTGCTCTGCGGTGAGGTTAGGTCAAGGCATGGACACTTTTCACGCGCTCGTCGCGCGTCAAGATGGCGACCGGATAACCGCGTCGGTCGAAACCCTTCGCCCGGATGATCTGCCGCCCGGCGAAGTGACCGTCCGGGTCCTGTACTCCAGCGTCAACTACAAAGACGCCCTGGCGCTGACGCCGGGAGGCGGTGTGGTGCGCGACTACCCGGTGGTGCCGGGCATCGACCTGACCGGCGAGGTGGTGGAGTCGACGTCGGCCGACTTCGCGGTCGGTGACCAGGTGCTGGCCCACGGGTACGCGATCGGCACCGGCCACCACGGCGGCTACGCCGAATACGCGCGGTTGCCGGCCGACCAGGTGGTCGCGCTCGGCGCGTTGAGTCCACACGAGGGCGCCGCGATCGGGACCGCGGGCTTCACCGCCGCGATGAGCGTGCAGGCCCTGATCGACTGGGGCATCGCGCCGGATGCCGGTCCCATCGTCGTCACCGGGGCCACCGGCGGAGTCGGCTCGGTCAGCGTCGACCTGCTGGCGACCGCCGGCTACCAGGTGGTCGCCTCCACCGGTAAGGCCGAGGCCGCCGACCGGCTGAAAAACCTTGGCGCGGTGGAGGTTATCGGGCGGCTGCCCGCCGACCCCGACGCCAAGCCGCGGCCGCTCGGCAAGGCACGCTGGGCGGGCGGGGTCGACTGCGTGGGCGGCGCGACGCTGGCCGACGTGCTCAGCACCGTCGACTACGGCGGCGCAGTGGCGGCCAGCGGCCTCACCGGCGGTCCGGCGCTGCACACCACGGTGTTGCCCTTCATCCTGCGTGGCGTCGCACTGCTGGGCATGGACTCGGTGCTGATGCCGATCGGCGCGCGCCGCGAATTGTGGGCCCGGCTCGGCGACTCGTTGCGGCCACGCCACCTGGACGCGCTGGTCAGCGACGTCGACGTGAAAGATGTCGTCGGCGTGATCGACCAGGTGCGCGCCGGCAAGTTCTCCGGCCGGGCCGTAGTGCGGGTGGCCGGCGGCTTCTGAGCGGCCAGTAGGCTCTGGTGGCATGCGCGCGGTACAGGTGACTCGACTCGATGGTCCGGACGCGGTCGAGCTGACCGACATCGACGAACCGTCGGGCGACGGGGTCGTCGTCGACGTGCACGCCGCCGGGGTGGCCTTCCCGGACGCCCTGCTCACCCGCGGCCTCTACCAGTACCGCCCGGAGTTGCCGTTCGTGCTCGGCGCCGAGATCGCCGGCGTGGTCCGGTCGGCACCCGAGGGCGCGAACGTGAGCGCCGGCGACCGGGTCGTCGGGCTGACGATGCTGTCCGGCGGCATGGCCGAGGTCGCGGTGTTGGCTCCGGATCGGGTGTTCAAGCTGCCCGACAATGTGAGCTTCGAGGCGGGCGCCGGCCTGCTGTTCAACGACTTGACGGTGTACTTCGCGCTGACCGTGCGGGGTCGGCTGCAGCGTGGCGAGACGGTTCTGGTGCACGGCGCGGCCGGCGGCATCGGAACTTCGGCGCTGCGGCTGGCGCCGGCGCTGGGCGCGTCACGCACCATCGCCGTGGTCAGCACGCAGGACAAGGCCGACATCGCCACGGCGGCCGGCGCGACGGATGTGGTGCTGGCCGACGGTTTCAAGGACGCGGTCAAGGAGTTGACCCACGGACGTGGCGTCGACATCGTCGTCGACCCGGTCGGCGGCGACCGATTCACCGATTCGCTGCGGTCGCTGGCCCCCGGCGGGCGGCTGCTGGTGGTCGGGTTCACCGGCGGTGAGATTCCCACAGTGAAGGTAAATCGGTTGCTACTCAACAACGTTGACGTGGTCGGCGTGGGCTGGGGCGCGTGGGCCGGGACGCATCCGGGCGCGCTGGCCGAGCAATGGGCCGGACTCGAACGGTTGCTCACCTCCGGGGAGTTGGCCCCGCCCGAGCCGGTGGCCTACCCGCTGGAGCAGGCCGCCACCGCGGTCGCCTCCCTGGAGAACCGCAGCGCCAAGGGAAAGGTCGTGCTGCGCGTCCGCAGTTAGGCGCCGCATCTGGTCATTGGCCACGGCGGTTTCGGCACAGGTGGGTCGACCGTCAGTGGCGTTGTGGCTCGCGCCACGGCACTTGTGTCGCCCAAAAAGAGAAAGTAATGTCACTTTCAGTTTTGCACTCCTGATCGGCAGCGAGCTGGTCCCCCGTCGGAGGAGCCGTCCGTGGAATCTTTTGTGCACCTGCGAAAAGGCCGAACACCGCGCCGCCTGCAT
The DNA here is from genome assembly GCF_001673415.1 of Mycobacterium sp. 1165196.3. Classification (NCBI taxonomy): domain Bacteria; kingdom Bacillati; phylum Actinomycetota; class Actinomycetes; order Mycobacteriales; family Mycobacteriaceae; genus Mycobacterium; species Mycobacterium sp. 1165196.3. The sequence continues at coordinate 4,721 of NZ_LZLU01000012.1, forward strand.
GCCGACCTCGACGGCCTCAAGGACGACGAGTTGGGCCGGGGCGGATTCACCGGCCGCACCGCCAATCTCTACCGGCGCCACGATCCCACCGCCTATCGGTCGGTTGGGCCGCTGCGGCCCATCGACGTGCTGTCCAGCGAGCTCAAGCCCAGCGACGCCACCGAAGCCGGCGGTGGGCCGCTGCTGATGTTCAGCAACGACGACTGTCGAATCCTGTTGAGCCGACGTCTCGAGCCGATGCCGTTCTTCGTCCGTCATGTCGACGGCGACCTGCTGTGCTTCGTTCACCGGGGCAGCGGCCTGGCCGAGACCGAATTCGGCCCGCTGCGCTACCGGGAGGGTGACTGGCTGTACATCCCGAAGTCCTGCACCTGGCGCCAGCTCCCCGACAGCGCGACGACCATGCTGATGATCGAGGCCACCGACGAGTTCCGGGTGCCGCCGCCGGGCGCGCTGGGCCGCCACTTCCCGTTCGACCCGTCGCAGGTCGTCATCCCGGAGCCGGCACCGGCCGACCCTGACGCAACCGACGGCGAGTTCGAGGTCCGGCTCATCCATGAGGGCGGCCCGACAACGCTGTTCTACCAACACAATCCGCTGGACGTCGAGGGCTGGCGTGGCGACAACTTCGCGTTCACCTTCAACATCGCCGACTACAACGTGATCACCTCCGACAGCGTGCACCTGCCGCCGACCGTGCACCTTTTCATGCAGGCCACCGGCGTCTACGTGATGAACTTCCTGCCCAAGCCCGCCGAGGGGATTCCGGGCACCGAACGCACCCCGTGGTATCACCGCAACGTCGACTACGACGAGATCGCCTTCTTCCACGGCGGCTCGCTGTACGGCATCCCGATGCCGCCGGGCTTGATTTCGCATGCGCCACAAGGGGTTCACCACGGCGCACCCGAAAAGGCCCGAGAACGGGCGCGGCGCAAATTCGACGACTACTCCCGCGTCGACTGGCAGGTGATCGCCATCGACACCCGGCGGCGGCTGACCCCGTCGGCCGAAGTACTGGCCCACGACCTAGGACAACACTGACATGAGGCACGCCGGCGACGATGCAGAACGAAGTGATGAGGAGCGGCGTCAATGAAAACGGCTGTGAAACACGAGTACGACCGGATCCCCTATCTCGTTGCGTTTCATAACAATTCCGGGGTCCGCGACGTCTACGGCGGCCTGGCCGAGATCACCGTGTTGGAGAGTTACCTGCTCAAGCCGAAGGACAGGCCGTCGGACACCGTGCTGGTGTTCATGCATCCCATCGGCGGCGGGGCCTACCTGCCGATGATCAACGCGCTGGCCCGCGCCGGCCATCACGTCATCTATTGCAACAGCCGCTTCCGCGGCACCGACTCGGCGCTGCTGATGGAGAAGGTGGTCGAGGATCTCGGCGAGTGCATCAAGGACGCCAAAAAGCGGCTGGGCTACGCCAAGGTGGTGCTGGCCGGATGGAGTGGCGGCGGGTCGCTGTCGGTGTTCTATCAGCAGCAGGCGCAGAATCCGACCATCACGTCCAGCCCGACCGGCGACGGCCCCAACCTCACCAGACTCGACCTGCCCGCCGCCGACGGCATCATGCTGCTCGCCGCGCACATCAGCCGGCACGGCACGCTGACCGAATGGCTGGACGCATCCATCCTCGACGAATCCGACCCCACCAAGCGCGATCCCGAACTGGACCTGTACAACCCCGACAACCCCAATCAGCCGCCTTACAGCCAAGAATTTCTGGATCGCTACCGGCAGGCGCAGATCGACCGCAACCGCCGCATCACCGCATGGGTCAGGGACAAGCTGGCCGAGCTGGCTGCAGCCGGGCGGCCCGACGACGAGTTCGGCTTCGTCGTGCACGGCACCATGGCGGACCCGCGCTGGCTGGACCCGACCGTCGATCCCAACGAACGCGCCCCGGGCACCTGCTATCTGGGGGATCCTCAGGTGGTGAACATGAGCCCCGTCGGACTGGCCCGGTTCTGCACCCTGCGCGGCTGGCTGTCGCAGTGGAGCTATGACGACGCGCGCGGCGACGCGGTGGCCTGCGGGCCCGATATCGCGATCCCGGCGCTGGTGATCGGTAATCTTGCGGATGACGCCTGCACGCCCAGCCATACCCGGAGGCTGTTCCAGGCGATCGGACATGAGGACAAGGAAATGCACGAAATCCCCGGCGCCACACACTATTACGCCGGACCCGACCAGCGCGACGCGCTGCGGGCCGCCGTCACCATCGTCACCGACTGGCTGGTGCGGCACGACTTCGCGAGCGCCGAATGACGGTGACCGGCCCCCTGGACGGCATTCGGGTGCTCGAACTGGGCACCCTGATCGCCGGTCCCTTCGCCGGGCGACTTCTCGCCGACATGGGCGCCGACGTGATCAAGGTGGAACTGCCGAAAGCCCCGGACCCGCTACGCACCTGGGGCCAGGCCGAACTCGACGGCCAACACGTCTTCTGGACGGTGCACGCGCGCAACAAGAAGGCGATCACCCTGGACTTGCGCCACCCCCGCGGGCGCGAGCTGTTCTGCGACCTTGTCGAGAAATCCGACATCGTGGTGGAGAACTTCCGCCCCGGCACGCTGGAAAAATGGAACCTGGGCTACGACGTCCTCAGCGAACGCAATCCGGGGATCATCCTGGTGCGGGTGTCGGGCTACGGGCAGACCGGACCCGATGCCACCAAGGCCGGCTACGCCTCGGTCGCCGAAGCGGCCAGCGGACTGCGGCACCTCAACGGTTTCCCCGGCGGACCGCCGCCCCGCCTGGCGCTCTCGCTCGGTGACAGCCTGGCCGGCATGTTCGGCGCGCAGGGCGCGCTGGCCGCGCTGTACCGGCGCAGTGTCACCGGGCGCGGCCAGGTGGTCGACGTCGCATTGACCGAATCATGTTTGGCCGTACAGGAATCCACCATTCCCGACTATGATGTCGGCGGAGTGGTGCGTGGACCGTCGGGCACCCGGCTCGACGGCATCGCGCCCTCGAACATCTACCGCAGCGCCGACGGTTCGTGGGTGGTGATCGCCGCCAACCAGGACACCGTGTTCGCTCGGCTGTGCAAGGCGATGTGCCGCCCAGAGCTGGCCACCGACGACCGATTCGCCACCCACGTCGCGCGTGGCCGCAACCAGGACGAACTGGACAACATCATCGGCGCCTGGGCGGCGCAACGCCGGCCCGCTGACATCATCGAAACCCTGTCCGCCGCAGGGGTGATCGCCGGTCCGATCAACACCGTCGCCGAGGTGGTCAACGACCCGCAGCTGCGCGCCCGCGACATGTTGATCGAGCACTACGACGAGCGGCTGCAGCGCAACGTGCTGGGCCCGGGCATCGTGCCGGTGCTCTCGGAATCGCCCGGCCGCCTGCGCCACGCCGGGCCAGCCCGTCCGGGCCAGCACAATGACGACGTCTTCATCGGGTTGCTGGGCAAGACGGCCGAGGAGCTCGCGGAGCTGCGCTCCGAGGAGGTGCTATGACCGCCCGCGCCGGCGACGATGCAGAGCGGAGCGATGAGGAGGAGCTGCGCCGATGACTCACGTCGACATCCGCGAGGTGGCCCTGCGCGACGGTCTGCAGATCGAAACGCCAATCCCGTTGTCGGCCAAGCTGGAACTGCTGGCCGCGGTGGCGGCGACCGGGGTCCGCGAGGTCGAGGTCACTGCATTCGTCTCCCCGACGAAGGTGCCGTCGATGGCCGATGCCGCCGAGTTGGCCGCCCATCTGCACGACTATCCCGACATCGAATTCTCGGCCCTGGTGGCCAGTCCCAACGGCGCCAAGCGGGCCGTCGCCGCCGGGTTGCGCTCCATCGAATACGTGGTGGCCGCCGACGACACCTTCAGCAAGGCCAACGTCGGACGCACCAGCGCCGAGGCCACCGAGGCGATCGACGAGATCGTCGCCATCGCCCATGGCAGCAATGTCACCGTCGAAGTCGTCATCGCCACCGCCTGGGACTCACCCTTCGAAGGCCCCACCCCGCCCCAGCGGGTGCTCGAGATCGCGGCGGCCGCCCGCGAGCGCGGCGCCGACCGCCTGTCCATCGCCGACACCATCGGCACCACCACCCCGGGCCGGGTGAGTTCGCTTATCGCGCAACTACGTCCGGTGATCGGCGACCTGCCGCTGGGCGGACACTTCCACAATACCCGCGGCTCCGGGCTGGCCAGCGCCTACGCCGCGGTCAACTCCGGGGTGACCCGGCTGGACTCCTCGGTCGGCGGGCTGGGCGGCTGCCCCTTCGCGCCGGGCGCCACCGGCAACATCGCCACCGAGGATCTGGTGTACCTGTTGGGCGACAGCGGCATCGACGTCGACGTCGACCTGCACGCCGCCATCGCCGCCGCCGACGTGGCGAAATCGCTGGTCGGACACGACCTGCCGAGCGCCCTGTTGCGGGCCGGCGACCGAAAGCGACAGTAAGTGCGGGGGAACTGAATGTCCGCCCCGGAGGCAGCCCGCGAGCTGACCGCCAAAGGTCGCCAGACCAGGCAGGCCATCGAACAGGCCGCCCGTAAACTGTTTGCCGAACGGGGCTTTCACGGCACCACCCTGGCCGACATCACCTCGGCCGCGGGCAAATCACCGGCGGTCTTCTACCGATACTTCGCCGACAAGGAAGACCTGCTGGCCGGACTCGCGGAGTCGTTCCTGCACGAGGTGGTGACGCCGTCGGGGCTGAGCGTTCACCTGCCGGACTCGCCCGACGACGACGCCTTCTTCACCTCGGTGGTCACCGGCTACTGGAACATGTTCAAACAGAACATCGGCATCATGATCGCGGTCGCCCAGCTGGCCGCCACCCAGCAGCGGTTTGCGGCCGTGCAGAACGAGTTTCGCCGCTTCGGCGTGGACATCGTGGCGGCATCGGTGCGGCGTGCGCAGGAGCAGGGCTACGGCGCCGAGCTCAACCCGCAACACACGGCGGCGGCCATCGCGCTGTTGTTCGAGAACTTCACCACCGTCTTCGTCGGGCAGTCGGGTCTCGGCATGGAGATCAGCGACGAGGACGCGATCGCCACGCTGTCGACGGTGTGGAAGAAGACTCTCTATGGTGCGTAACGCGAGAACCGCGAGGAGATAACCGTGGATTTCACCCTGCCAGAACACCTCCCGGGCGTGCTCGCCGAGATGGACGAGTTCATCGAGACCGAGATCAAGCCGCTCGAACGTGAGAACATCCAGTACTTCGACCAGCGCCGCGAGCATGCGCGCACCGACTGGGACAACGACGGGATCCCGACGCGCGAGTGGGAGGACCTGCTCTCCGAGATGCGCCGACGAGCCGATAAGGCAGGCTGGCTGCGCTACGGACTGCCCGCCTCGCTGGGCGGCCGCGACGGCAGCAACGTCGACATGGCGATCATCCGGGAGCACCTGGCGCACAAGGGCCTTGGCCTGCACAACGACCTGCAGAACGAGTCGTCGATTGTCGGCAACTTCCCGCAGGTGATCATGATGGAGCGGTTCGGCACCGACGAGCAGCGCAAGGTGTGGTCGGAGGCGTTGATCACCGGGGAGCGGTCCATGGCCTTCGGGCTGACCGAACCCAAGCACGGTTCGGATGCCACCTGGCTGGAAACGCACGCCGAACGCGACGGCGACAGCTGGGTGATCAACGGCTCCAAGCGGTTCAACACGGGGGTCCACCGCGCGACCCACGACCTGGTCTTCGCCCGCACCTCCGGTGAGCCCGGCAGCGCCCGGGGCATCACCGCGTTTCTGGTGCCGACGGACACCCCCGGATTCAACGTCCCCTACTACTGGTGGACGTTCAACATGCCGACCGACCACGGCGAGGTCGAGCTCACCGATGTGCGGATTCCCGCCGATGCGGTGCTCGGTGAGGTGGACCGCGGACTGGAAGTCGCCCAAACCTTCTTGCACGAGAATCGAATTCGGCAAGCTGCCAGCAGCCTGGGCGCGGCGCAATACTGCATCGACCGGGCCGCCGAATACGCCGGCGCCCGAACGGTGTTCGGCAAGCCGCTGTCGGCCAACCAAGCGGTCCAGTGGCCGCTGGCCGAGTTGGCGACCGAAGCGCAGATGGTGCGGCTGCTGGTGCACTACGCCGCCTGGCATCTCGACCGCGACCACCACATGGAGGTCTCGGACAAGGTGTCGATGGCGAACTACCGCGCCAACCGCCTGGTGTGCGACGCCGCCGACCGCGCCATGCAGATCTTCGGCGGCCTCGGCTACAGCCGCCACGAGCCGTTCGAACACATCTACCGCCACCACCGTCGCTACCGGATCACCGAGGGCGCCGAGGAAATACAGATCCGCCGGGTGGCGCAGCGGCTGTTCAAATTCGGCAAGAAGTGATGGACAGCGTCGAGTCAGCGGAGCTGGGCACCAAACTGGCCGGGGTGCTCTCGGCGGCCCTTGGCGCCGACACCGCGGTCGTGAATCTGCGGGCGTTGACCGGTGGCGCCAGCAGGACCACCTGGGCGTTCGAGGCCGTCACCGGCGCGCAGCGTCGCGCACTGATTCTGCGCACCGGCCCACCCGACGATGTGCATGCCGGGATGGAGCTGGAAGCCAGGACGCAGGCCGCCGCACGCGCCGCCGGCGCGCCGGTCCCCCACGTGTTGATCGCCGACAATTCGCCCGCCGCACTGGGCAATCCGTTCCTGATCTGTGACGAGATCAAGGGCGAGACCATCGTGCGGCGCATCCAGCGTCAGCTGGAGCGCGGCGACGGGCAGGCGGCCCGCGCGCAATTGCTGCAGCAGTGCGCGCAGGCGGCGGCCGCCATTCACCGCGCCGACCCAGACGTCCCGGATCTGACCCACGAGGATCAACTCGCCGAATGGCGGCAACGTCTCGACGACATGGGCGACACCACCGCAACCTTCGAGTGGGGGTTTCGCTGGCTGACCGCTCACCGTCCCCCACCGTCGCCGGCGGTGTTGGTACACGGCGATTTTCGGATGGGCAACCTGATCGTCGACGGGTCAAACCTTGCCGCGGTGCTGGACTGGGAACTCGTGCACGTCGGGGAGGCCTACGAAGACCTGGCCTGGTTCTGCATCCGGGCCTGGCGATTCGGCGCTCCGGCCGGCCTCGGCGCCGGCGGCTTGGGCAGCATCGAAAGCTTCCTACGGGCCTACGAGCAGGCCAGCGCGACTACCGTCGACCGGGTGGCGTTTCACTGGTGGCTGGTGCTGGCCACCCTGCGCTGGGGCGTCATCTGCCGCTTCCAGGCCGAGCGGCACCTGAGCGGGCAACGTCGCTCGGTCGAGTTGGCCACCATCGGCCGCCGGGTGTGCGAGACCGAGTGGGACCTGCTCAACCTGCTCGCGCCCGCCGACGATGCGCGCCGCGCGGTGGCGCGAGGAGGAGGCGGGCGATCGGGGCCGGGCGCAGCCGTGACCGGCCCGTTCGGCCGCCCGCGGGCCGCCGAACTCGTCGCCGCGGTCGCCGAATTCCTGGCGAACGACGTGCGCGGGGCGACCGAGGGGCAGGTCAACTTCCACGCCCGCGTCGCCGCCAACGCGCTGCGCATCGTCGAACGCGAACTGCTCGACGACAGCGCGGCCCAATCCCGCGCGGCACTGGCCGACCTGGGCTTCGCCGACGAAGAACAGCTGGCCGCCGCGATACGCTCCGGCGAGTTGGACGACCAAGCGGACCGGGTCACCGCGTGCCTGCGCACCCTGGTACGACGCCGATTGGCCGTCGCGCACCCCGGATACGACAGCGAATAGCCCCGCGAGCGACAGAGGAGCCAGGCATGCCCGCTTCCAGCGCCGAGACGGTCATCGATGCGGCCAACCGCCTGTTCACGGCGATCGAACGCGGCGACGTCGACGCGGTCGACGCGATGTGGAGCGACGACATCGCGGTATGGCGCGTCGGCTCGCGCCGCGGCCCACTCACAGCGGACGACAAGGCCCGCGCGATGCGGGTCATCGAGTGGTTCATCGGCGCCACCACGCAGCGTCGCTACGAAATCCTCGACCGGCAGGTCTTCGCGGATTCTTCGCAGGGATCCGCGCGGGGCTTCGTCCAGCAGCACATCTTGCACGCCACCGGGCATGCCGGACAGTCGATCTCGCTGCGGGTCTGCATCGTGATCAGGGTGGGCACCGACGGCCTGATCGAGCGCA
>NZ_LZLU01000013.1:0-13646 GCF_001673415.1 Mycobacterium sp. 1165196.3
AACCACATCGTGACCGTGGTCGCCGACGCGCTCGACGCGCTGCGCGCCGCCCTGCGCGGCAGTGAACTCCTCGGCCAACAGACGGTCGACGACCAGCCGGGCGGCATCGCCGAACGCATCATCGGGCCGCTGGCCCGGGCCGCGCTGGAGAACACCCTGCAGCGCGGGCAGGCCGCGCTGACCGGCCCGGTCGCCCGTGGCGACGCGGCCGCGGTCGCCGGGCATCTGGCCGCGCTGACCGAGGTCTCCCCGGAACTGGCGCAGGCCTACCGGGTGAACGCCCTGCGGACCGCCCAGCGCGCGCACGCCCCCCGCGACGTCGTGGAGGTGCTCTCGCCATGAGCCCCGGCAGGCCGCCCGCCTTCACGGCGGGTGAACTCAACGTCTATTCCGCCCCGCGCGATGTCACCGAGGTCGGCCGGGCCCTGCGCCACACCGGGCGCCGGGTCATGCTGGTGCCCACCATGGGCGCGCTGCACGACGGGCACCTGGCGTTGGTGCGCGCGGCCAAACGGGTGCCCGGTGCGGTGGTGGTCGTATCGATCTTCGTCAACCCGCTGCAGTTCGGCGCCGGCGAGGACCTCGACGCCTACCCGCGGACCCTGGATGACGACGTCGCCCTACTGCGTGCCGAGGGCGTCGAAATCGTCTTCGCCCCAACGGCCGCCGCGATGTATCCCGATGGGCTACGCACCACCGTGCAGCCCGGACCGCTGGCCGCCGAGCTTGAGGGCGGGGCACGGCCCACCCATTTCGCGGGCGTGCTGACCGTGGTGTGCAAGCTGCTGCAGATCGTGCGCCCGGACCGGATCTTTTTCGGCGAGAAGGACTATCAGCAGCTGGTGATGATCCGCCAGATGGTCGCCGACCTCAACATCGACACGCAGGTCGTGGGGGTGCCGACGGTCCGGGAGTCCGACGGCCTGGCGATGTCGTCGCGCAACCGCTACCTAAACCCCACCCAACGCGAACTGGCCGTGACGCTTTCGGCGGCGCTGACCGCCGGTGCGCACGCCGCTCACCACGGCGGTGCGGCCGCACTGGCCGCGGCCCGCGCGGTGCTCGACGCCGTGCCCGGCCTCACCGTGGACTACCTGGAGCTGCGCGACGCCGGCCTGGGCCCGGCGCCCGCCCACGGCTCGGCCCGGCTGCTGGTCGCGGCCCGGCTGGGCACCACCAGGCTGTTGGACAACATCGAACTGCAGATCGAAACACCCGCCGGCACCGCTGGGCCGGACGGACACTACGCCCAATCACCTTGGAGGAATTGATGCTACGGACGATGCTCAAGTCGAAGATCCACCGGGCCACGGTCACGCAGGCCGACCTGCACTACGTCGGCTCGGTGACCATCGACGCCGATCTGATGGACGCCGCGGACCTGCTCGAGGGCGAACAGGTGACCATCGTCGACATCGACAACGGCGCCCGGCTGGTCACCTATGCGATCACGGGCGAACGCGGCAGCGGGGTGATTGGAATCAACGGTGCCGCAGCGCATCTCGTGCACCCGGGCGACCTGGTTATTCTGATCGCTTACGGCACCATGGAAGAGGCCGAGGCGCGGGTGTACCAGCCGCGGATCGTCTTCGTCGACGCCGACAACAAGCCGATCGACCTCGGCCACGATCCGGCGTTCGTGCCCGCTGACGCGGCCGAGCTGCTGGATCCCCGGATCGTTGCGCGGTAGCCGTGCTGCTGGCGATCGACGTCCGTAACACCCACACCGTCGTCGGGCTGATCTCGGGATCCAAAGAGCACGCAAAGGTCGTGCAGCAGTGGCGGATTCGCACCGAAGCCGAGATCACCGCCGACGAACTGGCGCTGACGATCGACGGACTCATCGGCGACGACTCCGAACGGCTCACCGGAGCCGCGGCGCTGTCGACCGTCCCCTCGGTGCTGCACGAGGTGCGGCTGATGCTCGACCAGTACTGGCCGTCGGTGCCCCACGTGTTGATCGAACCCGGGGTGCGTACCGGCATCCCGCTGCTGGTCGACAACCCTAAGGAAGTCGGCGCCGACCGAATCGTCAACTGCCTGGCCGCCTTTCATCGCTTCAACAGCCCGGCCATCGTCATCGACTTCGGATCCTCGATCTGCGTGGACGTCGTGTCGGCCAAGGGCGAATTCCTCGGTGGGGCGATCGCGCCCGGATTGCAGGTGTCCTCCGACGCCGCCGCGGCCCGCTCGGCGGCGCTGCGCCGGGTGGAGCTGACCCGGCCCCGTTCGGTGGTCGGCAAGAACACCGTCGAGTGCATGCAGGCCGGTGCGGTGTTCGGGTTCGCCGGGCTGGTGGACGGTCTGGTCGGGCGGATTCGCGAGGATGTGGAGGGCTTTGCCGGCGACGACGTCGCGATCGTCGCCACGGGCCATACCGCGCCGCTGCTGCTGCCCGAACTGCAGACGGTCAGCCACTACGAGAAGCACCTGACGCTGGACGGCCTGCGGCTGATCTTCGAACGCAATCGCGACGCCCAGCGCGGCCGGCTCAAGACCGCACGCTGACGGCACCGCGCCCTCAAAGCCCGGTCCTTTAAGCTGGCACGTCGTGAGTGCCGACGACCTAGACATTCCCGAGCAGTACCGCATCCGCCGGGATAAGCGCGCTCGGCTGCTCGCCGAAGGCCACGACCCCTACCCGGTCGCCGTCGAACGCACCCACACGCTGGCGCAAGTCCGCGCCGCCCACCCCGACCTGCCGGTGGACACCGCGACCGACGACGTCGTCGGCGTCGCCGGCCGGGTGATCTTTGCCCGCAACTCCGGCAAACTATGCTTCGCCACACTGCAGGAGGGCGACGGAACCAGCCTGCAGGTGATGATCAGCCTCGACAAGGTCGGCCGGCAATCCCTGGACGCGTGGAAGGCCGACGTCGACCTGGGCGACATCGTCTACGTGCACGGCAACGTGATCAGCTCACGGCGCGGCGAATTGTCCGTGCTGGCCGACTCCTGGCAGATGGCGTCCAAGTCGTTGCGTCCGCTGCCCGTCGCGCACAAGGACATGAGCGAAGAGGCGCGGGTACGGCAGCGCTACGTCGACCTGATCGTGCGCCCGCAGGCCCGCACGGTGGCCCGCCAGCGGATCGCCGTCATCCGCGCGATCCGCAACGCGCTGGACCGGCGCGGGTTTCTCGAAGTCGAAACCCCAATGTTGCAGACGCTGGCCGGTGGCGCGGCGGCGCGGCCCTTCATCACGCATTCCAATGCGCTCGACATCGATCTCTACTTGAGGATCGCACCGGAACTGTTCCTCAAGCGGTGCGTCGTCGGCGGTTTCGACAGAGTTTTCGAACTTAATCGCGTGTTCAGAAACGAAGGTGCGGATTCAACGCATTCTCCGGAATTCTCCATGCTGGAGACCTACCAGGCGTACGGCACCTATGACGATTCGGCAGTAGTGACGCGCGAGCTTATTCAAGAGGTGGCCGATGAGGCGATCGGAACCCGACAACTCCCGCTGCCCGACGGCAGTGTCTACGACATAGACGGAGAATGGGCTTCCATCGAAATGTACCCGTCGTTGTCCGCGGCACTCGGTGACGAGATCACGCCGGGGACCTCCGTCGAAGAACTGCTCGGCATCGCCGACCGGCTCGGCGTCGAGATCCCCCGCGACCGGGGTTACGGGCACGGAAAAATCGTCGAGGAACTCTGGGAGCACACGGTGGGCAACGAGCTCGTCGCCCCGACGTTTGTGCGGGATTTCCCGGTCGAGACAACGCCTTTGACGCGCCAGCACCGCAGCATCGCGGGCGTCACCGAGAAGTGGGACCTGTATGTGCGTGGCGTCGAGCTGGCCACCGGGTACTCCGAGCTGAACGATCCGGTCGTGCAGCGCGAGAGGTTCGCCGCGCAAGCGCGTGCTGCCGCCGCGGGCGACGACGAAGCCATGGTGCTCGACGAGGATTTCCTCGCCGCACTCGAGTACGCGATGCCCCCATGCACGGGAACGGGAATGGGTATCGACAGGTTGTTGATGACATTGACCGGTCTGTCAATTCGAGAGACAGTTTTGTTCCCGATTGTTCGGCCGCAGTCGTAGTTCAAAGTTTCAACTGTGCGGCTTCCGTACAGATTGAGTATGCTTCGCTGTTATGGCAGATTGGTGACCGGGGAGGTCCGATCCAATCTGCTCAGTATCCGCACAGGACGAAATGCGAGGGTAAGCCAATGGCAAAAAAAGTGACCGTCACCTTGGTCGATGATTTCGACGGTGCCGGCGCGGCCGACGAAACGGTGGAATTCGGGCTTGACGGGGTGACCTACGAGATTGATCTTTCGTCCAAGAATGCCGCGAAACTGCGCGGCGATCTCAAGCAATGGGTGGAGGCCGGCCGACGCGTCGGCGGCCGCCGGCGCGGGCGTTCCGGCTCGGGCCGCGGGCGCGGCGCGATCGACCGCGAGCAGAGCGCGGCCATCCGCGACTGGGCCCGCCGCAACGGGCACAACGTGTCGACGCGCGGGCGCATCCCGGCCGACGTGATCGACGCATTCCACGCGGCGACGTAGCAGCCGTACCGACCGGCGCCCGGGCTCGAAAGCCCGGGCGCCGGTTTGTCATTTCGCTGGGCGCGAAACAATAGTCGGGCGGCTTGGGAAACGAATTGGAAGTGCGCGACGTTTCTTCAGTTACGGCGCGCAACGCCGCAGGCTGTCGCAGGTGAGATCGGCCCTACAAAGGGCGCCGGAAGACCGGGCGGCTCCGCAGCGAAGAAGGCGCCGGCAAGGTTAGGCCCGCCGGCAAGCCGACCATTACAGTGGAGGCAGGTACGCGATTCCGGCCACAGGAGACCGGCAGGATTGCTCGAACGGCCGCTAACTAGTTTGTACCGATGTTGAGGGAGAGCAGGTAACCCGATGTTTGAAAGATTCACCGACCGAGCACGGCGGGTCGTCGTCTTGGCGCAAGAAGAAGCCCGGATGCTCAACCACAACTACATCGGCACCGAGCACATCCTGCTGGGTTTGATCCACGAAGGTGAAGGCGTCGCGGCGAAGTCGCTGGAGTCGCTGGGCATCTCGCTCGAGGGCGTCCGCAGCCAGGTCGAGGAGATCATCGGCCAGGGCCAGCAGGCCCCGTCCGGGCACATCCCGTTCACCCCGCGCGCCAAGAAGGTTCTGGAGCTGAGCCTGCGCGAGGCGCTGCAGCTCGGCCACAACTACATCGGCACCGAGCACATTTTGCTGGGGCTGATCCGCGAGGGCGAGGGCGTGGCCGCGCAGGTGCTGGTGAAGCTCGGCGCCGAACTGACCCGGGTGCGCCAGCAGGTGATCCAGCTGCTGAGCGGCTACCAGGGCAAGGAAGCCGCGGAGGCCGGCACCGGTGGCCGCGGCGGCGAATCCGGCAGCCCGTCCACGTCGTTGGTGCTCGACCAGTTCGGCCGCAACCTGACCGCCGCCGCGATGGAGGGCAAGCTCGACCCGGTCATCGGCCGCGAGAAGGAAATCGAGCGGGTGATGCAGGTGCTGAGCCGGCGCACCAAGAACAACCCGGTGCTGATCGGCGAGCCGGGCGTCGGTAAGACCGCCGTCGTCGAGGGCTTGGCGCAGGCGATCGTGCACGGCCAGGTCCCGGAGACCCTGAAGGACAAGCAGCTCTACACCCTCGACCTGGGTTCGCTGGTGGCGGGCAGCCGCTACCGCGGTGACTTCGAGGAGCGCCTGAAGAAGGTGCTCAAGGAGATCAACACCCGCGGCGACATCATCCTGTTCATCGACGAGCTGCACACCCTGGTGGGTGCCGGCGCCGCCGAGGGCGCGATCGACGCCGCGAGCATCCTCAAGCCCAAGCTGGCCCGCGGCGAGCTGCAGACCATCGGTGCCACCACGCTCGACGAGTACCGCAAGTACATCGAGAAGGACGCCGCCCTGGAGCGCCGCTTCCAGCCCGTGCAGGTGGGCGAGCCGACCGTCGAGCACACCATCGAGATCCTCAAGGGTCTGCGTGACCGTTACGAGGCGCATCACCGGGTGTCGATCACCGACGGCGCGATGGTGGCCGCGGCCACCCTGGCTGACCGGTACATCAACGACCGGTTCCTGCCCGACAAGGCGATCGACCTGATCGACGAGGCCGGGGCGCGGATGCGGATCCGCCGGATGACCGCGCCGCCAGACCTGCGCGAGTTCGACGAGAAGATCGCCGAGGCGCGCCGGGAGAAGGAATCGGCGATCGACGCCCAGGACTTCGAGAAGGCCGCGAGCCTGCGCGACCGCGAGAAGCAACTGGTGGGCCAGCGCGCCGAGCGCGAAAAGCAGTGGCGCTCGGGCGATCTCGACGTGGTCGCCGAGGTCGACGACGAGCAGATCGCCGAGGTGCTGGGCAACTGGACCGGCATCCCGGTGTTCAAGCTCACCGAGGCCGAGACCACCCGCCTGCTGCGCATGGAGGATGAGCTGCACAAGCGGATCATCGGCCAGGAGGACGCCGTCAAGGCCGTCTCCAAGGCGATCCGCCGCACCCGGGCCGGGCTGAAAGACCCCAAGCGCCCGTCGGGTTCGTTCATCTTCGCCGGCCCGTCCGGTGTCGGTAAGACCGAGCTGTCCAAGGCACTGGCCAACTTCCTGTTCGGCGACGACGACGCGCTCATCCAGATCGACATGGGTGAGTTCCACGACCGGTTCACCGCGTCGCGGTTGTTCGGCGCCCCGCCGGGATACGTCGGCTACGAGGAGGGCGGCCAGCTCACCGAGAAGGTGCGGCGCAAGCCGTTCTCGGTGGTGCTGTTCGACGAGATCGAGAAGGCCCACCAGGAGATCTACAACAGCCTGTTGCAGGTCCTCGAGGACGGCCGGCTCACCGACGGTCAGGGCCGCACGGTCGACTTCAAGAACACCGTGCTGATCTTCACCTCGAACCTCGGCACCGGCGACATCTCCAAGCCGGTGGGCCTCGGCTTCACCCAGGGTGGCGGTGAGAACAACTACGAGCGGATGAAGCAGAAGGTCAACGACGAGCTGAAGAAGCACTTCCGCCCGGAGTTCCTCAACCGCATCGACGACATCATCGTCTTCCACCAGCTGACCAAGGACGAGATCATCAAGATGGTCGACCTGATGATCAACCGCGTCGCGACCCAGCTCAAGAGCAAGGACATGGCCCTCGAGCTGACGGACAAGGCCAAGGCGTTGCTGGCCAAGCGCGGCTTCGACCCGGTGCTGGGTGCCCGCCCGCTGCGGCGCACCATCCAGCGCGAGATCGAGGACCAGCTGTCGGAGAAGATCCTCTTCGAGGAGGTCGGTCCGGGCCAGGTCGTCACGGTCGACGTCGACGACTGGGACGGCGAAAGCGCCGGCGAGGACGCAAAGTTCACCTTCACCGGCACCCGCAAGCCGCCGGCCGAGCCGGACCTGGCCAAGGCGGGGGCGCACAGCGCCGCGGACCCGGGGCCGGACGCGCAGTAGCGATCAGCAGAAAACGGGCGGTAACTCCTACGCGGACTACCGCCCGTTTTCGCTGCGCCATACACTGACCGTTGTCATCGACGTGTCACGGAATCTGGTGAAAGTCCAGAACGGTCGCGCCACTGTCCACAGTCAGACCCGAGACTCGTCACACCCAGCGGGGACGCGTTATCCCCAGAAGGAGCCGATTGTGTCCCACCCGCAACTCACCGGCAGCCGCACCCGATCGATCGATCTTTCGGCGGCGAGCACCGCGCTCTGGCTGGCGGCGACCGTCTTCCTCGCGCTGCTGGCGCTGTACTTCGTCGGCGTCGACCAGGGGGCGGTGTCGTTGTTCGGCAGCGACTCGCACGTGCACGAGTTCGTGCACGATGCGCGGCACCTGCTCGGCTTCCCCTGCCACTGACCCGATCTCGTGGAGAAACGCCTGATCGCGGGCGGTCTGCTGGCGGGTGCCGTCGGCGCGGTGCTGGCGTTCGTCTTCGCCCGCCTGTGCGCCGAGCCCGTCATCGGCCGCGCAATCGCTTTTGAAGACGGCCGCACCGACGCCGAGAATGCGCACGGCGTGCACGAGCACGGCGCCGAGTTGTTCACCCGCGGTGTGCAGTCGGGCCCCGGGCTCGGCTTCGGTGTGCTGATCTTCGGCCTCGCCATGGGCGCGCTGTTCGCCGTGCTGTTCAGCGTGGTCTATGCGCGCACGGAAACCGCTCGGCCGCAAGCGCTTTCGCTGCTGCTGGCGGCCGGCGCGTTCGGGGCGGTGTACCTGGTGCCGTTCGTGAAGTATCCGCCGAATCCGCCGGCGGTCGGACAGGCCGACACCATCGGGGCGCGCACCGGCTGGTACCTGGTGATGGTGGCGGTTTCGGTGGCGCTGGCGATCGGCGCCGTATGGCTGGCGCGGCGCCTCGCCGCGCGGTTCGGCGGGTGGAACGCCGGCCTGCTGGCGGCCGCGGCGTATCTGGTGGCCGTCGTCGTGGCGGCGGTGGCGCTGCCGAGCGTGGACGAGACTCCCGAGCCGCTGCGCGACGCCGCGGGGACCATCGTCTATCCGGGATTTCCCGCCGACGTGCTCTACGAGTTCCGGCTGCTGTCGCTGGCCACCCAGCTGGTGTTGTGGGCGGCAATCGGGCTGGTCTTCGCGGCGATCAGCGGGCGCCTGCTCGGCGCGCGGACGAAGCAGGAGCCGAGCATCGCGGCGTGACCGACGTGCTCCGGCTGACCCTGGTGTCGCATGGCATGACCGATGCCATGGCCGACAAGCGTTTTCCCGCCGACGAGCCGCTGAACGCGATCGGCCGCCGCGAGGTCGAAGCGGTGGGCGGCCTCGTCGCCGCCGCGCCGCGGCAGCTGGTCGCGCCCGAGCGGCGCACCGGGCAGACCGCGAAACTGCTTGGGCTGCACGCCGAAACCGAGCCACGGTTGGCCGATCTCGACTGCGGACGCTGGCGTGGCGCGGCGCTTGCGGCCGTGCCGCCCACCGAACTCGAGGTGTGGCTGAGCCGGCCGGGCGCCGCGCCGCACGGCGGTGAATCGATCGCCGACCTGATCTCGCGGATGTCGCACTGGTTGGAGTCGTTGATCCCCAACCCATTACGGACGGTAGCGGTGACCCATCCGGCGGTGATCCGCGCGGCGGTCGTGGCGGCGTTGGACGCCGACCCGGCGTCGTTTTGGCGCATCGACGTGGCGCCGGCCGGGCGCATCGTCATGCATTTCCGGGACGGCCGTTGGACGCTGCGGTTGTGAGAGTCAGCGCGGGGCGATCAACGCGAAGGCCTGTTTGGCGATCTTGAGCATCCAGCTGGTCACGGTGGGCCCGTGATCGCGCGGCCAGTTCAGCTGGAAGCTCACCACCCACGGCTGCTGCGTCTTATCGACGGCATACCAGCTGAACGTCAAATCACCCGGCAGGCCACCGGCTTTCGCGCCGATGTACGGCCAGACGTTGTGGTCGAGCTGGATACCCGCGACCGCGGACAGGATCTCGCGCACCGGTGCGGCCTTGCCGACCGCGTCGGCCTGCAGCGCCGCGTGAACCCGGCAGATGTCCTCGGCGTTGCCGTACCACTCCGCGCCGTAGGAGGACGCCGGCGAGTGCGCGCGCATCGGATCAGGGTCATACGGCGTCGAATTCGCCTGCTCGAGCAGCTGACCGCGGACCTGTGGCGACCCGTGCTCCCATTGGTTGCGCAGGTCGGGCCTGCCCCAGCCGACGGAGAACAGCTCGTACATGGTGGGGAACGGGGTCATGCTGGCCGGGTCGTGATGGCCGGCCGTGGCGAGCGCTTGCTCGATCGCGTGCGTGCCCAGCCGCCCGATCAGCAAGTCGGTGGCCATGTTGTCACTGGTGGCGATCATCTTCTCGGCGGCGGTGCGCACCGAAACATGCGCTCCGGCAGGCAATGCCAATCCCGACGAGCCCACGGCCCGGCTCTTTTCGGTCACGGTCAACTGGTCGTCCCAGGACACCGTGCCGTCCTTGATCGCGCCCGCCAGCGCGTGCAACACGTAGAGCTTGAAAATGGATGCCAGCGGCAAAGATTGGTGCGTGTTGGTGCCCGCCACCGGCTCGCAGCGCCCGTCGTCGACCTTGGCGACCTGATAGGAGTAGCGCGCACCGGTCTTGCTCAGCACCGCGTCGATGTCGTGCCACGAGTTGATGGTCGGTGCCTGGGTGTCGAGGTCGAAATGATCCACATAACCGCCGTCGTCGGTGTGGATCCGGATGTCTTGCCGGGCACCGTAGGACGACGTCAGGTGCAGGGTCGCCACGCTCGCGCCCAGGTCGACGCCATCGAGGGTGAACGGACGGTCCCACCACAGCGCCTCCATGGTGGTCTCCACCGACTCGACCTTGTCGGGTGCGGCGAGGGTGCCGACCCCGACCGGGCCGATGGGCCAGTCGGAGTTGAGCATGTCCAGCGTCTGCTGGGCCCGGACGCCGGGTGGGGTCCGGGTGTCGATCTGCCGCCCCGGATTGGCCGCGTTGGCCTGCGGGGACGGATTGGGGGCGCAACCGGGCGCCAGTGTCACTACCAGTGCGGCGGCCGCGCTCGCCGTCAATGCGCGGCGCCGCGCCGATAAGCCGCTAGCCAGCCTGCTTGTTGCCGGCAACGTCCATCACAACCTCGAATTCCAGCAGCGAGGCCCCGGTGGCCACCGGCTTCGCCCGCTCCCCGGAGTGCGCTTCGATGGCGGGCCCCTGCGCCCAGGCCTGGAATGCCTCTTCGGACTCCCACTGGGTCACCACGAAGTAGCGGTTCTCGCCCTTGATCGGGCGGAGCAGCTGAAAGCCGAGGAAGCCGGGCTGGTTGTCGACGGCGTGCGCCCGGTGGGCGAACCGCTTCTCCAGCTCCGGGCCGGCGTCGGCGGGTACTTCGATTGCGTTGATCTTCACCACTGGCGACATGCCGCTAGGCTACCCCGCCCATCCCGGTGCCGGGGCCCTGGGCGGTGCACGCAAGATGGTGCTATGCCCAGCGATCTGTTGACTTGCCACGGGGGAGAGGGCGACCCGCTGGTGCTGGTGCACGGCCTGATGGGACGGGGAACCACCTGGCCGCGCCAGCTGCCGTGGCTGACCGGGCTGGGCACCGTCTACACCTACGACGCGTTGTGGCACCGGGGCCGCGACGTCGACGATCCGCACCCGATCAGCACCGAACGGTTCGTGGCCGATCTGGCCGACGCGGTGAGCACGCTGGCCGGCCCGGTGCGGATGGTCGGGCATTCGATGGGCGCCCTGCACTCGTGGTGTTTGGCCGCCGAACACCCGGAACTGGTGTCCGCCCTGGTGCTCGAGGACATGGCGCCGGACTTCCGCGGCCGCACCACCGGCCCCTGGGAACCGTGGCTGCATGCCCTCCCGGTCGAATTCGATTCCGCCGAGCGGGTTTTCGCCGAGTTCGGCCCCGTCGCGGGCCAGTATTTCCTGGAGGCCTTCGATCGGACCGAAACCGGTTGGCGGCTGCATGGTCACACCGCGCGCTGGATCGAGATCGCCGCGGAATGGGGCACCCGCGACTACTGGGCACAGTGGCGCGCGGTGCGCGCCCCCGCGCTGCTCATCGAGGCTGGCAACTCCGTCACCCCGCCGGGCCAGATGCAAGAGATGGCGGAAATATCAAGCGGTGCAACATATTTGAAGGCCCCGCAGGCCGGTCACCTGATCCACGACGAAGCGCCGCAGCTGTACCGCCAGGCCGTCGAGTCATTCCTCGCCGGCTAGGGCGAAGCGCCCGTCGCGCGTCTGCGTCACCAGCCCGTCGGCCAGCAGCGAATACAGCGCCCGGTCGCGCTGCGCGGTGTCGGTCAGCCACGCCACATCCAGCTCGGCTCGGGTCACCGGAGAATCGTTGGCGCGCAACACATCCATCAACCGACCGCGAACCTGGCGGTCGGTTCCGGCGTAGGTCTGGACGCGACGGGCCGGCCCCTGCGCGGGCGGATAACCGGCGCTTCGCCACCCGCAGCTGCCCAGCGGGCACAGCCCGCAACGCGGCGCGCGCGCCGTACACACCGTCGCGCCCAGCTCCATCAGCGCCACGGAGAACCTCGGTGCCGTGGCGTCGGCGGGCAGCAGCGCCGACACGTCGGCGTGGTCGCGCGTCGCGGACGGCGCGCCCGCGTCGGCCAGGCCGTGCACCACCCGCGCCACCACCCGGCGAACGTTGGTGTCCACCACCGGAACCGGCTGCTGGTACGCGAAGCAGGCGATCGCCCGGGCGGTGTAACTGCCGACACCGGGCAGCGTCAGCAAGGTCTCGACGTCCTCGGGAACCTCGTCGCCGTAGTCGCGGGCGATCACGATCGCGCACTCGTGTAACCGCTTGGCCCGCCGCGGGTAGCCCAGCTTGCCCCACGCGCGCAGCACGTCGGCCGCGCTGGCCGCGGCCGTGGCCGACGCGGTGGGCCAGCTTTGCACCCAGTCCGTCCAGATCGGCAACACCCGCGCCACCGGCGTCTGCTGCAGCATGAATTCGCTGACCAGAATCTGCCAGGCGCTCACCCCCGGCTCGCGCCACGGCAGATCGCGGCGCGCGATGTCGTACCACCCCAGAAGTTCATTCGCCGGGATTGGAGGTCGGCTAGTCACGGGCAACCGCGGCACAGCACAATGTGTGCCATGCCCAACACCACTCCGGCAACAGCATGGAAAACACTCAAAGAGGGTAACGAGCGATTCGTCGCCGGCCGCCCCGAGCATCCGAACCAAAGCGTCGAGCGTCGCGCGAGTCTGGCCTCCGGCCAACAGCCGATCGCGGCCGTGTTCGCCTGTGCGGACAGCCGGGTGGCCGCCGAGCTGCTCTTCGACCAGGGACTGGGCGACATCTTCGTGGTTCGCACCGCCGGGCAGGCGATCGACACGGCGGTATTGGGCTCCATCGAGTACGCCGTCGCGGTGCTCGACGTTCCGCTCGTCGTCGTCGTCGGCCATTCCGGCTGCGGCGCGGTCAAGGCGGCCGTGGGGGCGATCGATGACGGCGCGGTGCCCGGCGGTTTCGTGCGCGACGTGGTGGAACGGGTGGCCCCGTCCATCCTGGTCGGCCGGCGCGACGGCCTGAGCAGCGTCGACGAGTTCGAGAAGCGGCACGTCGCCGAAACCGTCGCGCAGCTGGCGGCCCGCTCGACGATCATCGCCGAGCGGTTGGCCGCGGGCACGCTGGCGATCGCCGGCGTGACCTATCAGCTCGCCGACGGCCGGGCCGAGCTGTCCGACCACGCCGGCGACCTGGGCGAGTAACCAGCGGCGGATACGGCCCGCGCCACCCCGGTGGCGGGCCGCTACTACACGGCGGTCGGCCAGCAAACCTGGCGACACGCCGAGGCGGGTCAGCCGAATCGACGTGACCTGGGCCTACGCTGCGAACGTGCTCGATCTGGAACCGCGTGGCCCGCTACCCACCGAGATCTACTGGCGGCGCAGAGGCCTGGCCATTGGTATCGCGGTCGTCGTGATCGGGATCGTGGCCGCCGTCGTCATCGCCTTCATGGGAAACAGCGCGGGAGCCAAGCCCGCCAACGCCGACAAAGCCAGCGCCGCCGCCAACAAGCCGGGATCGCCTGCGCCCCAGGCGCCCCCGCCGCCCGGACCCGAGGGCCCCGCCCCGGCCGTGCCGCCGGCGCAAGGACAGAACCCCACCCCCCCCCCCACCGCCGCGGTCAGCCCGCGCGGCTCCCCGGCGCGGGCCGCTACTCCCCGGCTGCAGTTCGCGCACGCGGACTTGCTTGGAACC